>JASGDR010000402.1:0-9719 GCA_047607095.1 Caulobacter sp. | reverse complement strand
GGTCGCGGCCGGCGGGCCAGCCGGCCGAGGCCGTCCAGGTCTTGCCCCCGTCGAGCGAGGCGTAGCCGGCGTCCTTCTCGGGCGCCCACAGCAGGGACGAGCCCTTGGCCGACACCGCGACCGCGCCGGGCCCGCGCCAAGGCTGGCCCTCGCCGGGAACCTTGTAGGGTTGGGCCGGCAGGGGCCGCCAGTCGCTGCCGCCGTTGACGGAATAGAGCGCGTTGGCCTTGGCGCCGCTGGTGGTGCGCACGATGTAGCCGGGCTTCTGGCCGGCGTAGTCGACGCTCCAGTTGCTTTCGGTGTTGGGCCGGAAGAGGCCGTTGGCGGGCGAGCGGGCGACGTCGTCCCAGGCCGCGCCGCCGGTGTCGCCCATGGCCGCCAGCAGGGTCGCCCCGCCGGTGGGCGAGACCAGTTGGGTGACCGCCCCCTCCTCCAGATTGTCGATGCGGGCCTCCAGCGCCACCGGCGCGTCGCCGCCGGCCGCCGAGAGGTTGCGGCTCATCCACAGCCCGCCGCCATGGCCGTAGATCAGCTCGTCCGCATTGAACGGATTGACGCGCAGCGCCGAGATCCAGCCGCCCATCTTGCGGTCGGGATTCGTCTCGGCCAGCCAGGGATAGGCCGCGGCCGAGAAGCCCGCCTGACGGCTGAGCGCGCTCCACTTGGCCCCGCCGTCGCGCGAGACGAAGACGTCGTCGTTGGGCCACCAGCGGTTCAGGGTCGAGACCACCAGCGTCCCGTCCGGCCCGACGTCGATCCCAGAGAAGCCGCCCTGACGGGCCTCGCCCTTCAGCGGAGAGATGTCGCGCCACTTGCCCGAGGCCGGGTCGCGCTTCTGCACGCTGCCGCCCTTGGCGTGGCTGGGATTGACCGCGAAGGCGCTTCCGTCCCCTTCCGCGAAGGCGACGTACAGGGTTCCGTCGGCGGCGAAGACGGCGCGCTGCGGCAGCTGGGCCGGGGCGCCGGCAACCGGCTCGAACGACGCGCCGCGGTCATGGCTGACGAACAGCCCGCCCTTGCCGTCGGCGCTCCCGACATAGAGGTCGGCGCTCTTGGGCTCGAAGATCACCAGGTTGATCGACCGCGCCGGCGAGGCGGGAAGCTTGGCGAATGTGGCGCCGCCGTCGGTGCTGCGCCACAGACCGTCCTGGTTGGAGCCGAACCAGATCGTCCTCGGATCGTTCGGGTCGACCATAAGCCGCTCGCCCGCCCCGCGCCCGTCGGCGTTGCCGCCGACCCGGATCGGCAGCTCGGTCTTCTTCCAGGTGGCGCCGCGGTCGTCGGAGCGCAGCACCGCGCCCTTGCGCGCCCAGTCCTGCAGATAGAGGCCGCAGACGGCGTAGAGCTTGTTCGGATCGCCGGGATCGACCGCCAGGCTGAGCACGCCCATCAGGTCGGCGTCCTCGCGCGGCAGGTGGTCCATCAGCGGGATCCAGCGGCCGGCCGCATAATCGAAGCGATAGGCGCCGCCGACGTCGGTGCGGGCGTAGAGCAGCCCCTTCTCGCGCGGGTGATAGACGAAGCCGTCGACATAGCCGCCGGCGCCGTAGGGCACGCTGGCCCAGACGTAGGGCTGGTCGGCCGCCCGCGCCGGCGTCGCGCCGCCGCCCACGGCCAGCAGCAGCGCCAGCCCGGCTCCGCCCCAGGCGCGTCCCAGGACAGGCTTCATCCGATCAAGAAACATCAGGTTTCCCCCCGCTGCGCTCCGGACGATCCTTGAGGCGAGGCCTTTGTCGTCCTTGGTTTTGTGAGCGCTACCATAACGAAGACGATTAATCCTACAATACGGGATTTCGCGGGTACGCCGGTTCAGGCGGGAAAGCTCTCGCCGCCGAGCCGGCGATCGGGCTCCAGCCGCTGGGCGTAGCGGCCGGGCGACAGGCCGAAGGCCCGGTGGAACAGCGAGGCGAACGCGCTGAGCGACGAAAAGCCCAGGGCCTGGGCGACCTGCGTCGCCGACTGGCCCGCCCCGAGCAGGGCGGCCGCCTGGGTCATCCGCAGCTGCTGGCGCCAGGCCACGAAACTCATCCCGGTCTCGTCCCGGAAGTTGCGGGTGAAGGTGCGCCGGCTCATGCCCGCCTCGCTGGCCCAGGCGTCGATGTCGCGCCCGTCGGCCGGATCGCGCCGCAGGGCCGCGCAGACCCGCTGCAGGCGGGCGTCGGCCGGCAGGCGCGGCCCGGCCTCGGTCGAGGGCGGCGCGCGGGTGATCTCGCCCAGGATCAGGCGGACGATGTCGCCCTCCCGTCCCGCCTCGTCATAGGCGGCGTCGAAGGTCAGGAACTCCTCGACCAGGGCATGGAGGAAGGGCGTGATGTCGATCACCCGCAGGCCGTCGGGCTGGGGCGCGGCGTCGACCGTCACGTAGAGCACGTTGTAGGCGGCCGGCCCGCGACAGCTGACCTCGTGCCGCAGGCCCGCCGGAATCCAGACGCCGCGGCCCGGGCGCAGAATGATCGCCTCGTCCCCGGCCCGCACCGCCGCCACGCCTTCCAGCCGATACGAGAACTGCGCGCGGTCGTGGACGTGGGGAGGATCGTAGTAGCCGTTGGGCTGGCGCCCGTAGAAGCCGACCACCGGACGCACCGGCGGGTGGTCGGCGCTGCTGCGGTCGATCGGCGGTTCGGCGGACGGGGAAGGCGGCACGGGAATCTCTGGCGCGGCGGGTCTTGCGATTTCAGCCGGGGGCGCGGCTTCGCGGCAGTCTCGAACGGGTCGATATGTTGCTCGATCGGGCCAAAACCCGGACGTCGCGTTGCGACTGCCTCTCAATACCGATAGGCGCACCCGAAAGCAAAACCATGGCTTTCGGGGTATCGGGCGTGAACGCGAAAAGCGTTGGGCGGGCAAGGAAAACGAACTGGCGCGGCGTGTGCGATCTGGTCGCGCGCGTCGTCCTGGCCATGCTCGGCGCCTATGCGGTCATGGCCGCCTGCACCATGCTGCTGGCGCGCCTGCTGCCGGTCCAGCGGCTCGACGCCAGCCTGTGGGCCACGATCGTCTCGTTCGCCGTCTACGCCGCCCTGGTGGTCTGGGTGTTCGCCGCCCGCAGCGCCCTGCGCGCGGGGCTCGTCCTGGCGGCGATCGGCCTCGCCGCCGGTCTCGGCGCGTGGCTGGCGGCATGAAGACTCCCACCCCGAAAGGCCAGGGCTTCCGCCAGTCGCAGGCCGGATTGCACACCTGGACCGGCCTGCTGGTCGGCTGGATCCTCTACCTGATCTTCCTCAACGGCGCGGTCAGCTACTGGCGCGAGGAGATCACCCGCTGGGCCCGGCCCGAGATCGGCGCCACGCGCGACGTCGAGACCATGGCGCGCGGAGCGATCACCCACCTGCGGGCCCTCGCGCCCAAGGCCGCCTCGTGGTCGATCGACCTGCCGGGCGAGCGCGCCGGCGGCGCGACCGCCACCTGGCGCAAGAAGGGCCAGCCGCCCTTCCTGCGCGGGACCGATCCCAACGCCGTGACCATCGGCCCCGACGGCCGTGTCGTCCGGCCGCGCGACACCGAAGGCGGCAACGCCTTCTACCGGCTGCATTTCGACCTGCGCTACGTGCCGGTGATCTGGGGCCGCTGGGTGGTCGGCTTCTGCGCCATGTTCATGCTGGTGGCGATCGTCAGCGGCGTGATCACCCATAAGAAGATCTTCGCCGACTTCTTCACCTTCCGGCCCGGCAAGGGCCAGCGCAGCTGGCTGGACGGCCACAACGCCCTGGCGGTGCTGGCCCTGCCGTTCCACGCCATGATCACCTACACTGGGCTGATCACCCTGATGGTGCTGTACGTGCCCTGGGGCGTGGCGGCCAACTATCCCAGCAAGACCGCCTACTACGCCGAGAGCATTCCGCGCGCCAAACCCGTGAAGCCCACCGGCCAGGCCGCGCCGCCGGCCGATATCGGCCGGGTGCTCGAGACCGTCGAACGGGCCTGGGGCGGCGGCCACGCCGGCCTGATCCGCATCGACGCGCCGGGCGACAGGGCCGCCCGCATCACCGTCTCGCGGCAGGCGGGCGACAGCCTGATCGACGGCCGCTGGGAGATCGTGCTCGACGGCGTCACCGGCGAAATCCGCGGCCAGACGCGTCCGACCTCCAGCGGCATGGTCGCCCGGGGCGGCATGGTCGGCCTGCACGCCGGCCGCTTCGCGCCCATGACCCTGCGCTGGCTGTTCTTCCTGTCGGGACTGGCCGGCTCGGCCATGATCGCCACCGGTCTCGTGCTGTGGATCGCCAAGCGCCGCCAGAAACTGGCCGGCCGCTTCCATTTCGGCTTCTGGCTGGTGGAGCGGCTGAACATCGGGGCGGTGGCCGGCCTGCCCGCCGCCATGGCCGTCTTCCTGTGGGCCAATCGCCTGCTGCCGACAACCATGGCCGGACGCGGCGACTGGGAAGTCCACGCCATGTTCATCTCCTGGGGCCTGCTGCTGGCTCACGGCTTCGCCCGCCCGCCGCGCAAGGGCTGGATCGAGCAGTTGGCCCTGACCGCCGTGCTGCTGGCCGCCTTGCCGCTGTTCAACATCGTCGCCGCCCAACGCGGTCTCTTCGCCAGCCTGGCGGCGGGCGACCTGGCCATGGCCGCCATGGACCTGACCCTGCTGGCCCTGGGCGCGGCCTTCGGGGCGATCGCGCTCGCCGTCGTCCGCCACAAGCCCGGCGCGGCCAGGACGAGGAAGGCCGCCCCCGCTCCGGCCGACGCCCAGCCCGTGCGGATCCGCGAACCGGCGGAGGTCCAGGCGTGACCGTCCTGGCCTTCGTGCTCTGCCTGGCGGGCTTTTCCGCCCTGTCCCTGGCCATGCCGCGTCATCATTCCGCGCTGGTCGGCGGCCCGCTTTCGCCCCGGCGCCGGCTGGCTTTGAAGGCCGGCGGCTGGACCGGCCTGGGCGCGAGCCTGGCCGCCTCGCTGGCCGCCTGGGGGCCCGCCTACGGCGTCATCGGATGGCTGGGCCTGCTGACCGCCGCCGCCGCCCTGGTGCTGCTGGCCCAGACCTACGCACCGGCCCTGCGCCGCAAACCCTGACCTTTCCCCCGCCAAGCCTCCCCGAAGGAACCCCTGCCTTGTCCGCCTTCCGAACCGCCCGCCGCGCGTCCCTGCTGGCCACCGCCGCCGTCCTCGCCCTGGCCTGCGCCGCCCACGCCGAAGAGCAGAAGCCCCAGACGCCGACCTCCGAGACCCCCGCCGACGAGACCGCCGTCGACGCCGTGCTGGTGACCGGCCGCACCGAGGGCTACCAGGTCAAGGGCACCAACACCGCCACCAAGCTGCCGCTGACCCTGCGCGAGACGCCCCAGTCGCTGACCGTCTTCACCCGCCAGCGGATCGAGGACTTCAACCTGATCACCGTGGCCGAGGTCTTCGCCCAGACCCCCGGCGTCAACGTGCAGCAGTACGATTCCAACCGCGTGCTGTTCAACGCGCGCGGCTTCGCCATCACCAACTTCCAGTTCGACGGGGTGCCCACCCAGTACACCACCGGCGCCGGCGGCAACTCGGTGCTCAGCGACACCTCGATCTACGAGCGCATCGAGGTTGTGCGCGGGGCGACGGGCCTGGTCACCGGCGCGGGCGACCCGTCGGCGACGATCAACATGGTGCGCAAGCGCCCGACGCAGGACTTCCGCGCCGCCACCAGCCTGTCGGTCGGCTCGTGGAACTACAAGCGCGGCGAGGTCGACGTCTCCGGTCCGATCGCCGCCCAGGGCCGGATTCGCGGCCGCCTGGTCGGGGCCTTCACCGACAAGGAAAGCTACGTCCGCTTCCAGCACGACAAGTCGCCCAGCCTGTACGGCGTGATCGAGGCCGACCTGACCGAGAAGACCCGCCTGCGGGTCGGCGCCGACTACCTGCAGACCCAGTCGCACGGCGGGGCCTGGAGCGCCGCGCCGATCTTCTTCCGCGACGGCTCGGTCGCCACCATGCCGCGCTCCTACAGCGCCGCGGCCAAGTGGAACCTGTGGGAACGTGAAAGCCGCAACCTGTTCGCCGTGGTCGAGCACGAGTTCGGCGCCGGCTGGGTCGGCCGCGTCGCCTACAACAACCGCGCCACCGACACCGAAAGCCTGCTGTTCGCCGGCTCCAACAGCGGCGGCTTCGCCAACAAGGAGACGGGCCTGGGCCTGACCATCTCCGACACCTATGCGATCAGCCAGACCCGCGAGCAGTCGCTCGACGCCTACGTCTCGGGACCGTTCGACCTCTTCGGCCGCACGCACGAGCTGGTGTTCGGCGCCAACTGGTTCGATCGCGACCTGCGCACCATCAACGCCGGCATCTCCAGCCGTCCCTACAGCCTGACGGCCTTCCCCAGCATCTACACCTGGACTGGCGACATCGGCCGCCCGGTCACCTACTCCACCGGCAAGCCGCGCAGCATCGCGGAAACCAGCGAGGCCGGCGCCTACGCCGCCGTGCGCCTCAACCCGACCGACCGCCTGAAGGTGATCGCCGGCGGCCGCCTGACCCACTGGGACACCGCCACCGACAACTTCAGCACCACCACCGCCGCCTTCACCTCGACCACCGCCGACTACGACCAGAACAAGGTCTCGCCCTATCTCGGCGTGCTCTACGACCTGTCGAGCACGCTGACCGCCTTCGCCAGCTACGCCGACGTCTTCCAGCCCCAGAGCGTGCTGGACGCCAATTCCGAGCAGCTGAAGCCCAAGGTCGGCGGCAACTACGAGGCCGGGATCAAGGCCGAGTTCTTCGACAAGCGCCTCTACGCCTCGCTGAACGCCTTCTACATGCAGCAGGACAACGTCGCCGAGGTGGACCCGAACAACACCCAGGCCGACGGCTCGACCGCCTATCGCGCGGTCAGCGGCGTCAAGACCCAGGGCGGCGAGTTCGAGGTGTCCGGCTCGATCACCCCGGCCTGGAGCATCACCGGCGGCTACACCTACACCCACAACGAAAACGCCGCGGGCGTGCGGGTCTTCACCGTCAACCCGCTGCACATGGTCAAGGTCTACTCGACCTACAAGCTGGGCGACTGGACCCTGGGCGGCGGCCTGACCTGGCAGACCAAGGTCTACCAGAACATGACCAACCCGCTTGGGGGGGCGCAGATCCGGGCCACGCAGGAAAGCTACGCCCTGGCCGACGCCATGGTGCGCTACGCCTTCACGCCGAAGATCAGCGTCGGGGTGAACGTCACCAACCTGTTCGACGAGCACTACTACCGCAACGTCGGCTACTTCAACGGCGGCTACTGGGGCGAACCGCGCCGGGTGCTGTTCAACCTGCGCGCCCGCTACTAGCGGACGGAAGGGCGGACGCGCGTTCCTAAGACCGCGTCCGCTCCAGCACCTCGCGCAGGCCCGGCGGCCGCGACTGGAAGAGGGCGATGTGGCGCAGCGGATCGCTGGGGTCCAGTCGCATGGCGGTCAGCCGAATCTCGGCCGCCAGGGCGCTGTGATAGGTGGCCGACAGGAAGACGCTGTCGCTCCACACGCCGTTCAGCAGGCTTTGACGGTCCTTGGAGATCTGCACCATCAGCTTCTCGGCGCCGTCGGCCACGACGATCAGGCCAAGACCCGGCCACAGCGACGACACCACCTTGGAGGCCTCGCCGTTGAACGGCGTGGTCGGCGAGGCGTGGGCCTCGTCATAGACGATGCCGGCCACCAGCACGCCGCGCGCGCGGGCCGCCAGGATGCAGGGCTCCATCAGCTCGTAGATGCCCGGGAAGAAGTCGAAGAGCACGATCTCCTTGGCCGCGGCGAACATCGCCCGCGCCCTTTCCAGGGCCTGGGACACCGACTGCAGCTGGTAGACGTGCTCCTCCGACGCCGGCTTCTGCAGGCCGCGCAGGCAGTCGAGCGCGGCCTCCTTCCGGTCGTCGAAGCTCTGGGCGAGGCTGGCCATCAGCTCCTCGGCCGGCACGGCGGCGTAGGTCTTGGCGTCGCCCATGCCCTCGCTGACGATGACGCCGCCCTTCTGGGCCAGGGTCTTCAGCGCCTGGTAGGTGTTGGCCGGCGCCTTGGCGACGATCTGCGACAGGCGATAGCCCGTCAGCGGCGACTGCCGAAGCAGCTCGCAGTAGAGCCGCGATTCCAATTCCGAAAAGCCCAGCGCGCCCAGCGCCGCCACAGGTTCCATCGTTCGTGTTCGCCCCATTCCGCCAAACCCCAGCCCCTCGGGGTGAGCGTCTGGCAGAAAATGGGCTGCCCGGCGACAGGTTGCACTTGTTAGTAGCAAAGACTTAAGTCAACGGATCGATCCGGCCGCAACGCTTGCCCGCCTCCGAGGCGCCCCGCAGCTAAGGGCCCGTCACCCCATCAGCGTGCGCAACAACCAGTGAAGTTCAGCATGACCGAAGCTTCTTCCCCGTCGTCCGGCGGCCAGGCCAACGCACCGGGCGCCGTTCCGCCGGGCGCGGCCCCGGGCGCCACCGAGAT
This sequence comes from Caulobacter sp., assembly GCA_047607095.1. Taxonomy (GTDB): domain Bacteria; phylum Pseudomonadota; class Alphaproteobacteria; order Caulobacterales; family Caulobacteraceae; genus Caulobacter. Next base: position 1,329 of record JASGDR010000402.1, on the reverse strand, counting down.
CACCGTCTCCCGCGGCTTCTCGACCTGGCTGCGCAAGCACGCGACCAGCCTGGCCTTCACCTCCTACCAGACGGGCCAGCTGTTCCTCGTCGGCCTGCACGCCAACGGCACGGTGTCGTTCAACCAGCAGAACTTCAGCCGGGCCATGGGCGTCAGCTGGCACGGCGGGCGCCTCTATCTCGGTTCGCTGTTCCAGGTCTGGCGCCTGGAGAACGGCCTCAAGCCCGGCGAGACCGCCAACGGCACGTTCGACGTCATGCTGACGCCGCGCAACGCCCAGACCGTCGGCGACGTCGACATCCACGAGGTCGGCGTCGACGGCCAGGGCCGGGTGATCTTCGTCAACACCCGCTATTCGTGCCTGTGCACCCTGGACCTGACCGACAGCTTCCGGCCGATCTGGAAGCCGCCGTTCATCAGCAAGCTGGCCGCCGAAGACCGCTGCCACATGAACGGCCTGGCCATGGCCGGGGGCAAGCCGCGCTACGTCACCGCCGTCAGCCGCTCGGACGTGGTCACCGGCTGGCGGGCGCGCCGCCACGAGGGCGGCGTGCTGATCGACGTGCAGACCGACCGCATCGTCACCGACCAGCTGTCGATGCCCCATAGCCCGCGCGTCGTGGGCGACATGGTCTATGCGCTCGACAGCGGCCGCGGCCAGCTGATCCGCATCGACCCGGCCACCGGCGCCAAGACCGACATCGCCTTCTGCCCGGGCTTCCTGCGGGGCCTGGCCGTCCACGACGGCTTCGCGCTGGTCACCCTGTCCAAGCCGCGCGACGGCGCGTTCAAGCACCTGTCGCTGGACCAGGAGCTGGCCTCGCGCGACGCCGAGGCCTGGTGCGGGATCATGGTGGTCGACCTTTCCAGCGGCGACGTCGTCGAGTGGATCCGCCTGGAGGGCCACATCACCGAACTGTTCGACGTCGCGGTCTTGCCCGGCGTGAAGTGCCCGATGTCGATCGGTCCCGCCTCGCCCGAAATCCAGAGCCTGGTCACCTTCGACTCGCAGGTGCGGCCGCTGGCCGAGCCCGCGGCCTGATCCCCGCGCGCTCAAAAAAGCGGCGTTTCAGGCCCGAGGGCTTCGCCGTCGCAACGGTTCATGTCGGAGTCGAAACATAGAGGGTTGAGACCGCGAGGAGTCACTGATTAGTGTCGCACTAATGTAATTAGTGGGGAACTAATATGACTGCTCGTTCTACCGTCGCGCGCTCGGGGGAGCCCGCGACGCGCAAGGCCGCGCTCAGCAGGGGCACCTGCCTCTCGGGCGCGGCCGCGGCCATGCTGCTGCTGGCGCCCTGCGCCGCGGCGGCCGCCGCGCCCGACGCC
>JASGDR010000401.1:0-8495 GCA_047607095.1 Caulobacter sp. | reverse complement strand
GGCGACGCCGCCAGACGCGCGGGCTCGGCCTGGGTGCGGGCCAGGGCTTGCGGGGCGAGACCCCCGGCCAGCAGGGCGGCCGCGCAGGCCGCGCTCGTCCAGTTGCGCATCATTTCCCCCTCCAGGATCGCCGACAGCCGTCGCAACTGGCCATGCGTCGGGCGCCTCGCGCAAGACAGGCCCCGGTTTCGCCATTCGACGACGCGCACTATGACTGCCGACCTACGCAGGAGGACGATGAATGGCCGTTTCGAAGACCGCACGGATCGCCGCGGCCGTCGCGCTCGCCGGAACCCTGTCGGTTCCGGCCCTGGCTCAGTCACCGTCTCCCGCCGTCGAGCTGCAGCCGGTCGATCCCGGCAGCGCCGTGGTCGAGGAACTGCTGGTCGTCGCCCGGCCGCCGGGCCCGGCCCTGTGGCTGGTCGAGAAGAACGGGGCCAAGCTCTATGTGCTCGGCTCGGCCGCGCCCCTGCCGCACCAGCTGAAGTGGGACAGCCCCCGCCTGAACCGCGCCCTCGACCAGGCCGGCCTGGTGCTCGTGCCGCCCGAGGCCTCGGTCGGGCCGATGCAGATCACCAAGTTCGTGCTGACCGGCGGCGGCGGCGTGCGCCAGGGCTTCGGCAAGAAGCTGGAAGACCATCTGCCGCCAGACCTGAAGGACCGCTTCGTCAAGGCCCGCACCCAGGCCAGGCGCACCGCCGTTCCCTACAAGGACTGGAAGCCGGCCGTGGCGGGCTTCATCCTGCTGTCGGACTTCCGCCAGGCGGCGGGGCTTTCCGAAGCCAAGCCGGTCAGCACCATCGAGCGGATGGCCAAGGCGAAGGGCGTCAAGGTCAAGGCGATGAGCCAGTATCGCCTGGGACCGGTGCTCTCCAGCGCGGGCAAGCTGTCGGACGAGGCCAACCTCGCCTGCCTGCGCGACGCCCTGAACGAGATCGACTACGAGGCGCCTCGCTGGAACACCCTGGGCAAGGACTGGGCCGAGGGCGACATCGCCGCCGTCCGCGCCCGCTATTCGTCCAGCGCCGCCCAGCGCTGCCTGCTGCGCGCGCCGGGCGGGGCGGGCCTGCTCGACGACCAGATCAGCCAGTCGGCCAAGGCCCTGAGCGAGGCCCTGAACCGTCCCGGCGTCACCGTGGCGGTGGTCGACCTGGCCTTCCTGCTGCCGCGCAACGGCGTGCTCGACCGCCTGAAGGCCCAGGGCGCGACGGTGACCTCGCCGAACTGACGAGGAGCGCTCTCAAACCCGTAAAATCCCCGCTTTCGCGGGGGTTTTACGGAAGAAAAAAGAGCCTCAGCGCCCGATGAAGCGCCGCACGACGATCAGGCCGCCGCGGTATTCGTCCTGCTGGCCGTAGAGTTCGGTCAGCGGGCTGTCGGCCGCCTCGCCCAGGATGCGCTCGTAGTTGGCGAACGTGCCGACGGCGTACTTGTCGCCGATCGGGGTCATCATCAGGAAGGCGACGCCCACCTGGTTCAGTCCGGCCTTGGGCTCGTACTGCGTCAGGCTCGGCACGGCCGCCACGTCCTTGGCGCTGACGCCGTAGAAGGTCCGGTTGGTGTTCTTGTCGCCGCCGCGGGCGTAGACCATCGACTGCAGCAGGCCGACCGGGGTCACGTCCTGGCGCGAGACCGAGCCCCAGAAGTCCCAGCCGTCGGAAACGCCGGTGACGTCGTGGCCGATGCGGCCGCCGACCACCCAGTCCTTCCAGGTGCGCTTGTAGGCGTAGAGCGCCAGGTCCGCGCCGGTGTCGGGGCTCTCGATGCCGCTGGAGGTGTCGTCCGGGCCGCCCCAGCGCGGGCGCAGCTGCACCCCGGCGCGGAAGTCGTCCTGCTTGACGAGGTTGTAGCCCAGACCGTCGAGGCCGTTGGCGTAGACCTTGTCCTTCCAGGTGGCGCTGCCCCACAGGGTGAAGTTGGTCTTGTGCGGATCCTTGCCGCCCGGGCTGAAGCCGTAGACGGGACCGCCGCCGACATCGACCTCCCAGGTCGAGGGAGCCTCGATGTCCTTGTAGGGCAGGGCTTGGGCCAGCGCGGCGGCCGGCAGAACGAGGGCGAACGCGGCGGCGGCGGCGGCGAGAAGCTTGGTCGACATGGAGTCCTTGCGATCAAACCAGAAGAAACGGGACCCCAATCCCTAGAACGCATCCCGTCGAACGCGTTCGATGAAGCCCATAATCCTCCCCAGGCGGAAAGGCAAAGCCCGCGCCGTCCTCGTGCGGACGGTTCCGGCCGCACCGTGTCCTGGCGGCCGCAGCCCGCAAGCGACTCGAAATCCTTGCATTTTCCACAGCCCTCCCGCATAAGCGCGCACTTCCGGCGCTTTATCAGCAGCGCCTCCACCGTCACGACCCCGCCCCGGTAGCCCGGGACACCATGCGGACGAGGACGGCGAGGACCCCCGTCGACGTGATCGTCCACGGGGGCTGATTGCGTTTGCGACTGTGTTTTGACCTAGGGTTCGAGATGTTCGACGGCCTTACAGAGCGACTTTCAGGGGTCTTCGACCGCCTCGGCGGTCGCGGCGTGCTGTCCGAAAAGGACGTCGACGAAGCACTGCGCGAAGTCCGCGTCGCCCTGCTGGAGGCCGACGTCGCCCTGCCGGTGGTCAAGGACTTCATCAGCAAGGCCAAGGAAAAGGCCTCGGGCGAAGCCGTCATCCGCTCGGTCAAGCCGGCCGACCAGGTGGTCAAGATCGTCTATGACGGTCTGGTCGAGATGCTGGGCGGGGAAGATCCCACCGGCCTGAACCTCGCCCTGAACCCGCCGACCATCATCCTGATGGCCGGCCTGCAGGGCTCGGGCAAGACCACCACGACCGGCAAGCTGGCGCTGCGTCTGTCCAAGACCGAGCGCAAGAAGGTGCTGGTCGCCTCGCTCGACACCCGCCGCCCGGCCGCCATGGAGCAGCTGGCGACCCTGGCCCAGCAGGTCGGCGTCGAAAGCCTGCCGATCGTGCCCGGCCAGAGCGCCCCGGACATCGCCAGGCGCGCCCTGACGGCGGCCAAGCTCAGCGGCTACGACGTCCTGATCCTCGACACCGCCGGCCGCACCACGCTGGACGAGGCGATGATGAGCGAAGCGGCGGAAATCGCCCGCATCGCCAATCCGTCCGAGACCATCCTGGTCGCCGACAGCCTGACCGGCCAGGACGCCGTGCGTACGGCGAAGGCCTTCCACGAGCGCCTGCCGCTGACCGGCCTGATCCTGACCCGCGCCGACGGCGACGGTCGCGGCGGCGCGGCGTTGTCGATGCGCCACGTCACCGGCCTGCCGATCAAGTTCCTCGGCGCCGGCGAGAAGATCGACCAGCTCGACGTGTTCGACGCCCGCCGCGTGGCCGGCCGAATCCTGGGCCAGGGCGACGTCGTCGCGCTGGTCGAGAAGGCCGCCGCCGATCTCGACGCGGCCGAAGCCGAGCGCATGGCCAAGAAGCTGGCCAAGGGCCAGTTCGACCTCAACGACCTGTCGGCCCAGCTCTCGCAGATGCAGAAGATGGGCGGCATGGAAGGCATCATGGGCCTTCTGCCGGGCGTCCAGAAGGTCAAGAAGCAGATCGCCGAAAGCGGCATCGACGACAGCATCTTCCGCCGCCAGCAGGCGATCATCAGCTCGATGACCAAGCTGGAGCGCAAGAAGCCCGACATCCTGGCCGCCTCGCGCAAGCGCCGCATCGCGGCCGGCGCCGGCGTCGACGTGGCCGAGGTCAATCGTCTGCTCAAGCAGCACCGCCAGATGGCCGACATGTTCAAGGCCATGAGCAAGGACGGCGGCAAGGGCCTGGCCCGCATGGCCGGCATGCTCGGCGGCGGCGACATGGCCCGCCTGAAATCCCTCGGCGGCGGCAAGATGCCCGCCGCCGATCCCAATGCGACGGAGGGCCAAGGCCTTCCGGGGCTGCCCGGTCTGCCGGGCCTCGGGGGCGGGGCCAACCCGCTCTCCGGCCTGGGCGGCCTGCCGCCCGGCTTCAATCCGTTCAAGAAAAAATAGCTTTAGATCCAAGGACTAACGACAATGCTGAAGATCCGTCTCGCCCGTGGCGGCGCCAAGAAGCGTCCGTACTACTCGATCGTCATCGCCGACAGCCACTCGCCGCGCGATGGCCGCTTCATCGAGAAGGTCGGCACCTACAACCCGCTGCTGAAGAAGGATGACCCGGCGCGCGTCACCCTGAAGCTGGAGTCGATCCAGGAGTGGCTCAAGAAGGGCGCCCAGCCGACCGACCGCGTCGCCCGCTTCCTGGCCGCCCAAGGCGTCGGCGCCTGGACCGCCGGCAACAACCCGAAGAAGGCCGAGCCGGGCAAGAAGGCCAAGGAACGCACCGCCGAGCGCGCTCAGCGCGAGGAAGAGCGTCTGGCCGCCGAAGCCCAAGCCAAGGAAGACGCCAAGGCCGCCGCTGAAGCCGCCGCCGCGGCCGCCGCCGAAGCCGCTGCCGCTCCGGCTGCTGAAGAAGCCCCGGCTGAAGCTCCGGCCGAAGAAGCTTCGGAAGGCTAAGGGATACGGCGCCGCCTTCCTTGCGAGGGCGGCGCCATTCTCTTCTCTACTCACTGCCCCGGCTTCGTCCGGAAAGTTTCCCGTCGATGCCCATCTCTCCCGATGACCCGTTGATCCTGGTCGGCCGCGTGGCCGGCGGCTTCGGCGTGCGCGGCGAGGTGCGGATTTCGACCTATACCGAAGAGCCGATGGCCCTGAAGGGCTTCAAGCGGCTTCTCCGCCAGGACGGCTCGACCGCCCTGAGCATCGGCTCCGCCCGTCCGGTGAAGGACGGCCTGATCTGCCGCTGCCCCGAGATCACGACCAAGGAAGCCGCCGACGCCCTGCGCGGCCTCAAGCTGTTCGTCCCCCGCTCGGCCCTGCCCGAGCCGGACGAGGACGAGTTCTACCTCACCGACCTGATCGGCCTGGCCGTGCGCCACGTCGCCACCGGCGAGGACCTGGGCAAGATCAAGAGCGTGCAGGACTTCGGGGCCGGCGACCTGCTGGAGATCATCCCGCCGCTCGGCGGCCAGACCTGGTACCTGCCCTTCACCCGCGCCGCCGCGCCGGAAGTGAAGCTGGCCGAACGCCTCGTGCTGGCCGACCCGCCGAACCTGGTGGGCGAGCCCGAGGGCCCCTCGGAAGAAGGCTCCTCGGAAGAGGCCTTCGAGGACTAGGTCCTCAGCCGGTCCAGGTCTCGTCGAAGACCCGGCGGAAGTTCCCGCCCAGCACCTTTTCCACCACCCGCGCCTTGTAGCCCCGCTTCAGCAGGGCGTCGGCGACGATCGCGCAGCGGTCGGGCCGGTTCAGCCCGGTCACGAACGGCGGCGGGCCCTCGCCGGGGGCCGCGACGCCGGCGGCCTTGCGCGCCTCCAGGCTGGCGTTCCACTGCGCCATGCTCTCGGCCGAGGTGTCGAACGGCCACAGCAGGGCGTCGCTGCCGATGCCGACGTGATCCTCGCCGCAGACCTTCAGCGCATGGGTCAGGTGGGCCAGATAGACCTCCAGCGACGGCTGGGTCGGGGCCGTGGTCAGGTAGCTGAGTTCGTAGATCCCCATCACCCCGCCGCGGTCGGCCAGTTCGCGCATCAGGGCGTCGGACTTGTTGCGGGGATGGGCGTGCACGGCGTCGCAGCCGGCGTGGGTGACCAGCACCGGCCGGTCGGAGGCCGCGATGGCGGCGAGGCTGGATTTTTCGTCGTTGTGGCTGACGTCGACCGTCACGCCCCGGGCGTTCATCCGCGCCACGGCCCGACGACCCAGGTCGGTCAGGCCCGTCGACTCCTTCGACATCGTGCCCGAGGCGAACGGCGTGGTGCGGTTGTAGCTGAGGCCCATGACCAGCACGCCGAGGCCGCGGAACTGGTCGATGGCGGCCAGATCGCCTTCCAGCATCTCGGCCGCCTCGAACGAATAGATCACGCCCACCCGGCCCGAGGCCTTGGCGCGGGCGAAGTCGGCCGGGCCGGTCACCTTCATATAGACGTCGGGGTTGAGGGCGACGGCCTTGTCGAAGCCGGCGATGCTTTCGACCACCTGGGCCCGGGTCTCGCCGCCCGAACCGCCGATGGTCATCTTGGCGGCCGTCAGGCCCGAGGCCTTGATCTGGTCGCGGGCCGTCTGGTCCAGCGGCTTTTCGTCGTCGATCGGCAGGATCAGGTTGCCGTTGATCACGACGGCGCCGCGATAGAGGTCGGCGGCCGACGAGGCCGCCGCCAGGGCGGGCCGGCCCAGGCAGGCGAGGGCGGGCAGGGCGCCCAGCAGGGCGCGTCGGGTGGCGGTCATGACCAGCGATCTCCGTTCGCCGGTCATTTATGTAGGTGCCTACATATCTGTCAATCGGCGGGTTCGCGCGCCGCCATCCGGGCCATGATCCGGTCGAACATCGACCGCGCCTCCAGGGCGTCGTCGAGGCGATCGAGCAGGCGGGTGACCTCGCCGGCCTCGGTGTCGAGCTCGTGGGCGGCGGCGTTGAAGGCGTTCCACAGCGGGGTCAGTTGCGCCGCCAGGGCCCGGCCCTCGTCGGTCAGGTCCAGCAGGCGACGGCGAGCGTCCTCGGCGGCGGTGACCGAGGAGACGATCCCGGCCTTCTCCATCGACCGGCTGGTCTCGCTGACCGAGGCGTGGGTGATGTGCAGGATGGCGGCGATCTCGCCCACGGCCATCGGCCGGCCGTGCTCGATCAGCTGGCGCATCACGCCGTACCAGCGCTGCTCGAAGCGCACGCCGTGGGCGGCGTAGACCCGGGCGCCGTCGCGGTCGAGGCGCTCGGATGCCCGCCGCAGCCGCGCCGCCAGGGCCGCGCCGCCGAAGCCGCGGCTGTAGTCAGGATCGTCGGACATCAGCAATCCTCATCCAAGCCCGCCATCATCGACCGGTGACGCCGTCCAGCGCTAGCCCCCCGCCTTGCGCGCCATCCAGTCGGCCGCCAAGCCCGGCCAGGCGGCCTGCGGGCCGTCCAGCTCGCGCAGGGCGAAGCCGTGCGGGGCGGTTCCGAAGACGTGGGCGTCGAGGTCGAGCTTCAGGTCGCGGGCGGTCTTGATGAAGTTCAGGGCGTGCTCGACCGGCACGGCCTCGTCCAGCAGGGCGTAGGCCAGGAACACCGGGCAGGCGGGCGCGCCGTGCGGCTCGCCGGCGATCCCGATCGGCCAGGCGTCGTAGAAGGCCTGCTTCTGGACCGGCGGATAGTCGGGCTTGCCGGCCGGGGCCTTGTAGTCCTTGTGGTTGGCGTTGATCGGGGCGTAGGCGATCAGCACCCCGGTCGCATCGACGCCGGGCTGGCAGGCGATGGTCCCGGCCAGGTGGCCGCCCGACGACAGGCCCATGACGAACAGCGGCAGGTCGCGCGGGATCGTCTCCAGGGCGCACAGGGCGTCGGTCAGGGCGATGTCGGCGGGATGGGGCTCGCCGGTCGCGGGATCGACGGCGCCGGGCAGGCGGTGGGCCAGCACGTAGGCGTCGTAGCCCAGGTCGTTCAGCCACAGCGCCACCTCGACGCCCTCGCGGTCGAGCATCAGCCGCAGATAGCCGCCGCCGGCGCAGACCAGCACCCGGCCCTTGGGGGCCTCGATGCGGAAGGCGAGCAGTTCGGCGCGCGAGACGACGTCGATCACGCGGTCGGGCCATTCGCCTTCGACGCGGTTGGGCGACCCGGCGCCGAGCGCGATGATCTCCGAAGGCTGCATGCGAACGTCCTCGACTGCCGCGGCCTGGGGAGGCGGCCGCTTCGTGGCGTCCGCACTTATCGGTTTGTGTTCCGTGGCGGAAGACCGGGCGCGCGCGCATGGACGCTGCGTCTCGCCGACGTCTAAACTGGCGGCATGATCCGTCTGTTCACCGCGATCGCCGTGCCGCCCGAGATCGGCGCGCCCCTGCAATCCCGCCAGTCCGGCATCGAGGGCGCCCACTGGCGGCCGCTGGAGGCGTTCCACGTCACCCTGCGCTTCATCGGCGACGTGGCCGAGCCCGATGCGGCCGACCTCGACGAGGCCCTTGCCGAGATCGAGGCCCCGGCCTTCGACCTGGAGCTGAAGGGGGCGGGCCATTTCGGCGAGGGCGCCGACATGCACGCCGTCTGGGCGGGGGTGGAAGACGAGCCGCTGCTGCGCCGCCTGCAGAAGGCCAACGAGAGCGCCGCCCGCCATGTGGGCCTCAAGCCCGAGACCCGCACCTACCTGCCGCACGTGACCTTGGCCTATCTGAAGCGGGCGACCGTTCCGGAGGTCGGCGCCTGGATCCAGCGCAACAACCTGCTGCACTCGCCGCCGTTCCGCGTCGATCGCTTCGGCCTCTATTCCAGTTGGCGGACCAAGGAGGGCTCGGCCTACCGGCTGGAGCGGGAGTATCGGCTCATCGAACCTCCCCCCGTGGGGGAGGCGATCGCGTAGCGATCGGTGGGGGGAAGTCGGCGACAAGCCGACCGACGCCCCGAAAGCTGAAAGCGTCCCCCCACCGGCCTTCGGCCGCCTCCCCCACGGGGGAGGTTCGCTAAAGCCGGAACGTCCAAGCCTGCACGCTCC
>JASGDR010000400.1:0-3006 GCA_047607095.1 Caulobacter sp. | reverse complement strand
CTCGGCGCGCCGGCCCGAGCGGCGGGCGGCCGCGCCGCGCCGGCCGCGGATCTCGCGCAGGGGCCGGGTCGTCATCCGCCCTCCTTCAGGGCCAGGGCCTGGCGGTAGAGGTCCTTGCGCGACAGGCCGAGCGCCTTGGCGACCTCGGAGGCGGCCTCGCCCAGGGGCAGGCGGGTCATGGCCTCGCGCAGGGCGGCCTCGGCGTCGTCGGCGCTGGCGGCCTTCTCTTCGCCGGGGCCCACGAGAATGACGATCTCGCCCTTGGGGGCCTCGAAGCGGGGATCGACGGCCAGTTCGCCCAGCGGGCCGCGCACGCAGGTCTCGTAGAGCTTGGTCAGCTCGCGGCAGACCGCGGCCGGACGGTCGGCGCCGAACACGGCGGCCATGTCGGCCAGGGCGTCGTCCACCCGCGAGGCTCCCTCGAAGAAGATCAGGGTGGCGCGGGTCGCGGCGAATTCTTCCAGGAAGGTGCGGCGCGCGGCGCTCTTGGGCGGCGGGAAGCCGGCGAACAGGAAGCGGTCGGTGGGCAGGCCCGCCAGGGTCAGCGCCGCCAGGGCCGCCGAGGCGCCGGGGATCGGAAACACCGGGTGGCCGGCCGCGATCGCCTCGCGGGCCAGGCGGTAGCCGGGATCGGAGACCATCGGGGTGCCGGCGTCCGACACCAGGGCCACGCGCTCGCCGGCCTCCAGCCGTTCGAGGATGGCGGGGATGGCGCGCTCGGCCACGTGCTCGTCGTGGCGCTCCAGCCTGGTGCGGATCGAATAGGCCGACAGCAGCTTGCCGGTGACGCGGGTGTCCTCGGCCAGCAGCAGGTCGCAGGCGGCCAGCACGTCGAGCGCCCGCAGGGTGATGTCGCGCAGGTTCCCGATCGGCGTGGCCACGAGATAGAGGCCGGGCGCGAGGGGGGCGTCGGACAGGACGGGCGGGGGAAGCAGACGGCTCAAGACGCGGAACTATCCTTGTGCGGGGCGCGGGCCCCCGAGAAGCAGTCGCGAATAGGTATCAGGTCGCCAGCACGGCCGTAAGCCGGTCGAGCACGAGCCGGCCCTGGCGCGTGGCGCGCAGACGCATGGGGTCATCGACCAGAAGTCCGGACTCGACCAGCGATTTCACCTTGGGCGTGTCCGGCCGCAGGTCGAGCGCGGCCATTTCGGAGAAGGCCACGCCGTCGTCGATGCGCAGGCCCAGCAGCAGGCGCTCCTCGGCGGCCTCGACGGCGGAGAGGTCCTCGCGCTCGAAGCCGGTTCCGTCGCGGGCGACGGCGGCGACGTAGTCGGCGATCTTCGCGCGGGCGGCGGTGGCGACCTTGTCGCCCATTGGGCCCGAGGCGAGCGTCAGGCGGCCGTGGGCGCCGGGGCCGACGCCGACATAGTCGACGCCCCGCCAGTAGACGAGGTTGTGGCGCGAGCGGGCGGCCGGCCCTCTGGCGTGGTTCGACACCTCGTAGGCGTCGAAGCCGGCGGCCTCGAGCACCTCCTGCGTCGTCTCGAACAGCTGGGCGGCCAGGTCCTCGTCGGGCGGGACGATCCTGCCGCGGCCGACGGCGCGGTCGAAGGCCGTGCCGGCCTCGATGGTTAGCTGGTAGGGCGAGACGTGCTCGGGGCCGTGGGACAGCATCTCCGCCAGCTCCTCGCGCCAGGCGGCGTCGGTCTGGCCGGGGCGGGCGTAGATCAGGTCGACCGACAGGCGCGGAAAGAGGCGCGCGGCCGTGGCGATCGCCCGCCGGGCCGAGCCGGCGTCGTGGTTGCGGCCCAGCAGCTTCAGCGAGGCGTCGTCCAGCGCCTGGACGCCCAGCGACAGCCGCGCCACCCCGGCGTCGGCCAGGGCTTCGAAGCGGCCGGCCTCGGCGTCGGTGGGGTTGGCCTCGAGGCTGATCTCCAGGTCGTCGGCCGGGGCCCAGAGCGCCTTGGCGGTCTCGATCACGCGGGCGACGGCGGCCGGATCCATCAGCGAGGGCGTGCCGCCGCCGAAGAAGATCGACAGCAGGCGACGCGGCCCCGTCAGGGCGCGCTGGGCGGTCATGTCGGCGACGATCGCGTCGGCCAGGGCCGCCTGCTCGTCCGTCCGCCCCCGGTCGCGCACGACGTTGAAGTCGCAGTAGGGGCAGATGCGGGCGCAGTAGGGCCAGTGGACGTAAAGGCCTAGGGGGGGGAGACCTAGGGGCGGGAGGCCGGCCTCACTCAAACAGCGCCGCCTTCAGCTTCTCGAAGGCCACGGCGCGGTGGCTCATGGCGTCCTTGGCGGCCTGCTCCATCTCGCCGAAGGTCTGCTCGCGGCCCGCGGGAATGAAGATCGGATCGTAGCCGAAGCCCTTGTCGCCGCGGGCCGGGAACACCAGCGTCCCGTGGACCTCGCCCTGCACCACCACGGCCGGGCCGCCGTTCGGCCAGGCGACGGCGAGGGCGCAGGTGAACCAGGCCGAGAGATCCTCCGAACCGGTTTCCTCGATACGCTCGGCCACCTTGTCCATGGCCAGGGCGAAGTCCTTGGTCGGGCCGGCCCAGCGGGCCGAATAGATCCCCGGCGCGCCGTCGAGGGCGGCGACCGACAGGCCGGAGTCGTCGGCCAGGCTGACCTCGCCCGACAGGTCGGCGGCGTGGCGGGCCTTGAGCAGGGCGTTGCCGACGAAGGTCGTCTCGGTCTCGTCGGGCTCGGGCAGGCCGAGCGCGCCTGCGGCCAGCACCGTGAAACGGCCGTCCAGCAGGGCGGCCAGCTCCTTGGCCTTGCCGGGATTGTGGGTGGCGGCGACGATCTTCTGGCCGTTGATCAGTTTCAGGGTCATCGCGCGGCTCCGGCAATATCGAGAGAACGGCCCGTTAGACCCCCGGCGGACCCTCGCCGCAAGGGCCGATCATTGCGAAAGTTTAATATCGTTTATCGATAAGCGACATTGTTCGTCGCCCGCCGATCGGCGATCCTGGCGGCATCGGGGAAAAGGCTTCCCCGTCCCCCGCCTGGAACCTCACGATGACGCTGCCCCGCCTGTTCGGCCTGCTGGAAACCTCG
>JASGDR010000399.1:0-9133 GCA_047607095.1 Caulobacter sp. | reverse complement strand
CGGCGGCGATCGAGCCGCAGGTCCAGGAGATCACCGGCTTTCTGGCGCAGCGCCTGGGCGAGACGGGCGCGGCCGCCCGCGTCTGGCGCGCCTGACGTCGTTGGACGGCGTCGCGCCCAGCCTCCGGCAGGCCTGCGCCGTCTGGCTGAAGGTCGGATGCCTGGGCTTCGGCGGTCCCGCCGGCCAGGTCGCCCTGCTGCACCGCGAGGTGGTCGAAAAGCGCGGCTGGGTCGACGAGGATCGCTTCGCCCACGCCTTGAGCTTCTGCATGCTGCTGCCGGGGCCGGAGGCCCAGCAGCTGGCGACCTGGCTGGGCTGGCGGCTGCACGGCGTGCGCGGGGGGCTGGCGGCCGGACTGCTGTTCGTGCTGCCCGGCCTTGCGGCCATGCTGGGCCTTTCGGCGCTCTATGTCGTCCAGGGCCAGGCGCGCTGGGCCGCGCCGGTTCTGCTGGGCCTGAAGGCGGCCGTGGTTGCTCTGGTGTTGCAGGCCGTGATCCGCATGGCCGGACGCGCCGCCCGCGACCGGGCGGGCAAGGTCGCCGCCGTGCTGGCGTTCCTGGCCCTGAGCTTCACGATCGCGCCGTTTCCGCTGGTGATCCTGGCCGCGGGCCTGGCCGGCTGGTTGCTGGGCGGGCGCGGCGAGATCGCGCAAGCCGGCGAGCCGCCGCCGCTGAAGGGGGCGGGCAGGGCGGCCCTGGCCTGTCTCGCGGCCTGGCTGGGCCCCGTGGCCTTGGCCTTCGCCCTGGCCCCGCGTTCGGCCCTGGCCCAGATCGGCGGGGTGTTCAGCGGCCTGGCGGTGGTCAGCTTCGGCGGGGCCTATGCGGCGCTCGCCTATGTCGGCCAGGTCGCGGGCGAGCTCGACTGGCTGACGCCCGGCCAGATGCTGGACGGCCTGGGCCTGGCCGAGACCACGCCGGGACCGCTGGTGCTGGTGTTCGTCTTCGTCGGCTTCGTGGCCGCCTGGCGCGACGCCGATCCCGCCCTGGCCTGGCCCGCCGCCGTGCTGGGCGGACTGATGGCGGCCTGGGCCACCTTCGCGCCCTCGTTCCTGTGGATCTTCGCCGGCGGTCCCTTGGTCGAACGCCTGCGCGCTCACGCCCGCGCCGCCTCGGCGCTGTCGCTGGTGGGCGCGGCGGTGGTCGGGGTGATCGCCGGCCTGGCGCTCTGGTTCGCCGTTCACTTGCTGTTTCGCAGCGGGAACGAGGCGGCCTGGGGGCCGTTCCGGACGACGCTGCCCGACCTCGTCAGCCTGGACCCCGCCGCCCTCGGCCTGACCGTCCTCGCCTGCGCCCTGACCTTCGCCCTGCGGCTGCCGATCCTGGCCCTGGTCGGGGTGATGGCCCTGGCGGGCCTGGCCTGCGGGGCCCTGTTCTGAAGCTTACCTAGCGGCAGCATTTTTGCGCTTGCGAACCGGCGTTCTGTGTTATGCTGCGCCGCACAATCGCGATCGACGGAGTGAACGGCCATGGCTTCCTCGTCCTTCCTGCCCTTGTCTGCCGAGAGTTCCGAACCGCCGGCCACGCCCAACTTCATCGTCGGGGCCGCTTCGCCTCTGTGGGCGGTGTTCGGCGGCGCGGCCGCGGCCGGCGCGGCCTGGTGGTGGTGGTCCAGCCGCTGGCGCGAGGCGGTCAACCTCGAGGCCCTGCTGGCCATCGCGCCCGAGCCGGTTTCGCGCGGCGTGATCGACGCGCCGCCGTCGCCGCTGGTCGCCACGCCCGTCGAGGTGGTCGAGGCCGTCGTCGCCGAGGTCGAGCCGATCGTCGAGACCGTCGCGGCCGCGACCCTGGAGGTCGCCGAGACCGCCGCCGAGGTCCCGGCCGCCGTCGCCGAAGCCTCGGTCGAGGTGGTCGGGGCTCTCGTCGAGGCCGCGCCCGAACCCGAGATCGTGGCGCCCGAGATCGTCGCCGACCTGATCGCCGAGCCGGCCGAGGCGGTGGTCGAGGAGACCCTCGAAGCCGCCGCCAACGACGCCGCGCCCCCGGAGGTCGCCCCCGTCCTCGCCCCCGTCGAGGCGAAGGCGATCGCCGACGACCTGACACAGCTGGTCGGCATAGGTCCCAAGCTGGCCGCCTCGCTGGCCGAGCTGGGCGTCACCCGCTTCCACCAGATCGCCGACTGGAGCGCCGACGAACTCGCCAGCTTCGACAAGCTGCTCAGCCTCAAGGGCCGGGCCCAGCGCGACGCCTGGGTCGCCCAGGCCAAGCGGCTGGCGGAACAAGCCTAGCTCGACGGGGGAGCCCGGGGGCGAAACCCTCGCCCTTCGACAAGCTCAGGGTGAGGGCTTTCCGCAGCAGCGCCGACAATGGTCCTCATCCTGAGCTTGTCGAAGGACGAGGACCACGCAGCGCCGACGCCTAGGCTCCGCCCATCGACCAGATCTTCTTGATCACGCCCGAGAAGCTCAGCATCGGCTGGCCGCCGGTCGACAGCAGGCCGCGCACGAAGATCATCGAGCCGCCGGCGCGCACCACCTCGCCGGTCGCCTCCACCAGGTCGCCGGGCTTGGCGGGGCCGACGAAGTCGCCGTTCAGCGACACGGTCACGGCCTTGGCGTTCTCCAGTTCACGCCAGGCTATGGCGAACAGCGAGAAGTCGGCGAAGGTCAGCATGCAGCCGCCGTGCATGAAGCCGCCGCCGTTCATGTGGCGCGGCTCGGCCCGGAAGGCGCAGCGCACCTTGCCGTCGTCCTCGCGGAAATAGAACGGTCCGGCCGTGTCCTCGAAGGGGTCCAGGCCCGTCCAGGTGCGCCATCCGGCCCATTCGCCGTCCTCGACCAGCCTTGGCCCGCTGACGATCTCGTTGCCGCCGTCCATGCCCTGCGCTCCCGTACTTTCTATGTTTTCGACCAGCTAGGCCTTGGTCGGGTCCTCGCGCAAGCGGGCGTCTGGCCGCAGCCCGCGAACTGGGGCACGGTTCGCGCCTCGAACGAGAGGGGCGGGGATGTGGAGTAGAGCGCTCGCGGTCGGCCTGGCGGCGATGGTCCTGGCGACGTCGGCGCATGCGCAGGACGCGCCGATGATCATGCCGATGTCGGAATTCCAGCTGGAGATGCGGGCGGCGCTGCTGAAGGTCGATCCCACGCTTCGCATCGAGCTGGTCGGCGAAGACAGCCTGCAGATCCACCAGGCCAAGGCCGCCAAGGACGACAAGGGCACGTCGCTGTTCCTCGACAACGCCTATGGCCGCTATCGCAACACGCCGGAGGATCTCGACAAGATCGTCGGCCAGCTGGCGCGGGTGATGGCCTTGGGCGGAAAGCAGGCCGCGTTCGAGCGCGACAAGCTGGTCGTGCTGATCCGGCCCGTCGAATATCTGCAGGCCATGCCGGGCTTGGAGCTGGTCTACAAGCCGCTGGTGGGCGACTTCATCGAGGTCATGGCCATCGACGAGAGCGAGAGCTTCCGCCTGGCCAGCAAGGACGATCTGGCCAAGGCCGGCGTCGAGGCGGCCGACGCCTGGGCCGCGGCGCGCAAGAACACCGGTGAGAAGATCGGACCGTTCGAGGTCGAGCCGGTGGGGCCCGGCGTCTGGGTCGTCACCGACGGCGCCGGCCTGGCCCTGAACCTGGCGTCGATGCCCGAGCGCTGGGCGGCGCTCGGCATTCAGGTCAAGGACGAGGCGGCCGTCGTCTTCCTTCAGCGTAACGTCCTGCTGATCGCCGACACCGCCGATCGCGAGCGGTTCTCGCGCTTCACGGCGTTGGTGAAAGCCGGCGAAGGCGAGCCCGAGGTGTTCTCGACGACCATTTTCCTTTATCGCCACGGAAACTGGTCGGTGCTAGAGCCGAGCAAATGACCACCCCGATCCAAGACACCATCCTTTCGCAGCTGGCGGGCCTGCCGGCCGGCAAGTCCATCGACCCGATGTCGGTGGCCAAGGCCATCCAGCCCGAGCGCTGGCAGCGGCTGCTGGGCCACATCCGCACCGACGCGGTCGAACTGGCCAAGCAGGGCAAGATCGTCATCCTGCGCCACAACAAGCCGGCCAATCCCGAGAAGTTCCGGGGCGTCTACCGCCTGCGCCTGCCGATGGAAGGCGATCCGACCAGCTTCCCGGACGTGGCCGAGGATGGGGCCGACGACGCCGACGGCGGCGAGGACTGAGCCGCTTTCGAGGCCCGCCCCCGAGGTCTCTCGTGGGTGGGTCTTGAAAAGAAACCCGATCGATGAACTATGAGCCTCCTAAATATATCGGGAGGTTCGTTATGATCGTCTTCGGCTCGTCGCTTTCTCCCTACGTCCGCAAGACCCTGGCCTTCGGGGCCGAAAAGGGCCTGACCCTCGAGAACCGGGTGTCGCCGCCCGGAACCCTCGATCCCGAGTTCGCCGAGTGCAGTCCGTTCCGGAAGATCCCCGGATTCCAGGACGGCGACTTCCGCATCTCGGACTCCACGGCGATCATCACCTATCTCGAAGCCCTGCATCCCGAGCCCAACCTGATCCCGGCCGAGCCGCGCGCCCGCGCTCGGGCGGTGTGGTTCGAGGAGTACGCCGACACCATCCTGGTGGCCGCCGGCGGCAAGATCTTTTTCAACCGCATCGTGGCGCCGCGCTTCATGCGCAAGCCGGGCGACGAGGCGGTCGCCGCCAAGGCCGAGGCCGAAGAGCTGCCGCCGGTGCTCGACTATCTGGAGACCATCGTTCCCGACGCGGGCGGCTTCCTGCTGGAGGACCGCCTGACCTTGGCCGACATCGCCGTGGCCAGCCCCTTCGCCAACCTGCGCCACCTGGCGCTGGACCTGTCGCGCTGGCCGCGCACCAAGACCTATACCGACGCCATCCTGGCCCGGCCGTCCTTCGCCGAGCTGATCGCCAAGGAAGAGGGCCTGCTGGCCATGTTCGCGGCGCCGACCGCCGCCTGACGGCTGGTGTGGGTTTGAGACGAAAACCTCGTCCTTCGACAGGCTCAGGATGAGGTTTTTCTGCTGCCGTGGCCTGTAAATGGTCCTCACCCTGAGCTCGTCGAAGGGCGAGGACCACGCACCGAGTCCGAATGTCGGTCGCCCTAGGTGTCGCGGCCCAAATGGGTTGCCATCCCGCGCTCGCCATCCGAGGTTGAGCGGCGAGCGCGGGGAGCAGCCTTCATGACCAAGACACTGTCGTCGCCGGGCGTCCTGATCCAGCCGGCGACGGCCGCGCCGCCGATCGTCGGCCTGCCGACCTCGGTCACGGCTTCGTCGGTCTGGCTGCGCAGGGGCAGGCGGGCGTCGCCGTCCAGATTTCGGATCTTGCGGCGTTCGAGGCCGCGTATGGCGCGCCCGATCTGGCCTTTCCGCTGAGCGTGGCGGTCGCCGACTTCTTCACCGCCGGCGGCGAGACGGCCCTGATCGTGAGGCTGGAAGGCGAGGCGACGACGCAGGCGGCCTTCAGCGCGGGTTTGGCCGCCCTGGACGCGGTCGATTTCAACATTCTGGTCCTGACGCCCGATCAGATCGAGGGCGACGTCCCGACCTTCGCCCGAGAGGCTGCGGCGGTCTGCGTGGCCCAGCGGCAGGCGATGTTGATCCTGGATGCGCCCGCCGCCTGGACCTCGGCCCAGCAGGCGGTCGACAACCTCGCTGATCTTGGCCAGTTCCCGCAGGAGGCCCTGGGCCGGATCGTCTGCTATTTCCCGCGCGCGGCCGTGCAGATGGAACACCCGCAGGGAGGCACGATCCTCAGCGCCCGGCCGGTCAGCGGCGCGGCGGCCGGGCTGTGGGCGCTGACGGATCGCGCTCAAGGCGTCTGGATTCCCGCCGCCGGGCCGGGCGCGGTTCTGCCCTACCAGGAGCAGACGAACTTGTTGACGGTGGACGACCTGGCCCTGCTGTCGATGAAGGGCCTCAATGTGGTGCGGCTGGTGGCCGGCGCGGGCCTTTGCCTGTGGGGCGCGCGCACGCGTCTTCCCGACATGCTGTCGAACTTCATCACCCAGCGCCGCCTGCTCGACCACATCCAGGCCAGCGTCGCGCGCGGCCTGGCCTGGACCGCCGTCGAGCCGCCGACCCCGATGCTGATGGGCCAGGTGGCGACCGAGGTCTCGGCCTTCCTCGCCGGGATCTGGCAGGCTGGCGGGCTGTTCGGTCCCAAGGTCTCGGACGCCTTCTCGGTGATCTGCGACAGGAGCAACAACCCGCTGCAGGACTTCGGCGGCGGCAGGCTGGTGATCGACATGAGGCTGGCGATCACCGCGCCGGCCGAGTTCGTCGTCCTGCAGATGAGCGTGCCGGTCGCCGCGGCCTGACGCCGCCGGCTCTTGGCGCGGGCGCGCCGACGTCCTAACTGCCGGCCATGTCGCTCGACGCCCTGCTTTCCGAGATCCGCGCCTGCCGGGCCTGCGCCGGCGAGCTGCCCGAGCCGCGGCCCGTCGTGCGGGTGGGCGAGGGGACGCGCCTGCTGATCTGCGGCCAGGCGCCGGGAAGGCTGGTGCACGAGACCGGCCTGCCGTTCAACGACCCGTCCGGAAACAGGCTGCGCGACTGGATGGGTATCGACCGCGAGACCTTCTACGGCCTGCCCGAGATCGGCGTGGCGGCCATGGCCTTCTGCTTTCCGGGGACCAATCCCAAGGGCGGCGACTATCCGCCGCCGCCGCGCTGCGCGCAGCTATGGCGCAAGGACCTGCTGGCCCTGCTGCCCAAGGTCGAGCTGACCCTGTTGGTCGGCGGCTACGCCCAGGCCTGGGCGCTGGGAGACCGGATGAAGGCGA
Source organism: Caulobacter sp. (assembly GCA_047607095.1). Taxonomy (GTDB): domain Bacteria; phylum Pseudomonadota; class Alphaproteobacteria; order Caulobacterales; family Caulobacteraceae; genus Caulobacter. Next base: position 2,446 of record JASGDR010000399.1, on the reverse strand, counting down.
CGATGACCGAGACGGTCGCCGCCTGGAGCGAATACATCCCCCACGGCGTTCTGCCCCTGCCGCACCCTTCGTGGCGCAACACCGCCTGGCTCAAGCGCAATCCCTGGTTCGAGGACGAGGTGACGCCCTATCTTCGCCGCCGTGTCGCGGGCATGTTGCGCGGATGAACCGCCGGAGCCTTCTCCTCACCGTCGGGGCCGCCGGCCTCGCCGCCGCCTGCGCCCCGATCACCCAGCGCCCCGACCTGGCCCCGCTGGGCCTGCGCGGCGCCCGCCTGGAAGACGACTGGCTGGTCAGCTTCGACGGCGCCAGGCTCGGCATCAAGCGCTGGCTGCCCGAAGGCGGCGCGCCCACCCATGTCGTCGTCGGCCTGCACGGCATGAACGACTATTCCAACGCCTATCACCTGGCCGCGCCGTGGTGGGCGCAGCGGGGGATCGCCACCTACGCGCTGGACCTGCGGGGCTTCGGCCGCTCGCCGCGCCGGGGCGTCTGGGCCTCGACCGACCTGATGATCGAGGATGTCCGCACCCTGGTCGCCCTGGTGCGCGAGGCCCATCCGGAGGCCAAGGTGTCGCTGGCCGGCGTCAGCATGGGCGGGGGGCTGGCCATCGCCGCCATGGCGACCGACAACCCGCCGGCCGCCGACACCCTGCTGCTGTTCGCCCCCGCCGTCTGGGGCTGGTCGAACCAGCCTCTGCCCTACAAGACCAGCCTGTGGATCACGGCCCACACCGCCCGCGGCTGGGTGGTCAAGCCGCCCGAGTGGCTGGTGTCCAAGGTCCAGCCCACCGACAACATCGACGAGCTGCGCCGCATGGGCCGCGACCCGCTGATGATCTGGGGCGCGCGGTCCGACACCCTCTACGGCCTGGTCGGGCTGATGGAGCGGGCCTGGGCGTCGCTGGGCAGGGTGAGGGTCCCGGTGGCCTATTTCTACGGCGAGCACGACGAGATCATCCCCGACGAGCCGACGCAGCAGGCCGCCCGCCGCCTGAAGCCCGACGATCGTTCGGCGTTCTACGCCGACGGCTACCATCTTCTTCTGGTCGACAAGCAGGCCGAGGTGGTCTGGCGCGACGCGGCGGCGTTCCTGAACGATCCGCAGGCCGACCTGCCGTCGGGCGCGCCGCCGATCCCGGGGGCGCCGACCGCGCCCAATGTCGTCAAAGTTCAGGGTGTTCCTGCCCGACGCTAGTTGAACGTCCGGCGTATTGCAGTGCGAAAAGAACGATCATCGGCATATGCGACGATAAGCCGATGAAGTGATCCTTGCGGCAGGGCCTGGAGGAGCGTACACCCCCGCGCATTGTTTTCCGGCTGAGGCACGGCATGACCTTGTTCGATCTTCCCGATTTCGAAGGGCACGAAGGCGTCCACTCGTTCTACGACGAGAAGACCGGCCTCAAGTCGATCATCGCCGTCCACTCCACCGCGCGCGGCCCGGCCGCCGGCGGCTGCCGCATGTGGGACTACGCCGGCAGCGAGGCGGCCCTGACCGACGCCCTGCGCCTGTCGCGCGGCATGTCGTACAAGAACGCCATGGCCGATCTCGACTTCGGCGGCGGCAAGGCCGTGATCATCGGCGACAGCCGCAGCCAGAAGACGCCGGAACTGTTCGAAGCCTTCGGCCGCGCGGTCGACAGCCTGGGCGGTTCCTATTGGACGGCCGAGGACGTCGGCGTCTCGCCGGCCGACCTGGAAAGCACCCGCAAGACCACCCGCTACGTCGCCGGCCTGGAAGGCCACGCGGCCGCCTCGGGCGATCCGTCGCCGGTCACCGCCGAGGGCGTGTTCCGCGGCGTGCGCCTGTGCGTCGAGCGCGCCCTCGGCCGCGACCTCAAGGGCGTGAAGGTGGCCATCCAGGGCGTCGGCCACGTCGGCGCCTACCTGGCCGAAAAGCTGCACGCCGCCGGGGCCGAGCTGATTATCGCCGACGTCAACCAGGTCGCCCTCGCCGAAGTGGCCGCCAAGACCGGCGCCACGATCGTTCCGACCGACGCCATCTTCGACGTCGAGGCCGACGTCTTTGCTCCGTGCGCCCTGGGCGGCGCGATCTCGGCCGCGACCCTGCCGCGCCTGAAGGTCAAGGTCATCGCCGGCGGCGCCAACAACCAGCTGGCCGACGCCCTGATCGGCCAGACCGTGTTCGATCGCGGCATCCTCTACGCTCCGGACTACGTCATCAACGGCGGCGGCATCATCAACGTCGCCGCCGAGATCCGCGCCCTGGAAGCGGGCGGCGCCTTCGATCCGCAGTGGGTGGCGACCAAGCTCGACCGCCTGGCCCTGACCCTGGCCGAGGTGCTCGACCAGTCGAAGGCCGAAGGCCGCCCCGCCAACCTCGTCGCCGACGAGATCGCCCGGGCGCGCATCGCGGCGGGGCGGGCTTAAGACCGCCCTAGAGGAACCTCCCCCTGTGGGGGAGGTGATCGCGAAGCGATCG
>JASGDR010000398.1:0-5790 GCA_047607095.1 Caulobacter sp. | reverse complement strand
GCTGAAAACCGCCCCCCGCCGGCCTTCGGCCGCCTCCCCCAGAGGGGGAGGTTCTCTTATTTCGGCCTCTTCAGCCCCTTCTTCACGACCGCCTCGCGGTCCACGGCCAGCCAGCCGTCCACCACCTTCAGTTCGCCCAGCTGGATCACGGTGCGCTGGTTCCAGATCGGATCGGCCTTGGCCTCGTCTTCCTTGCCCTGGCCGACGAAGTAGTAAAGCAGCGCCCGGCCGTCGTTGACGACCACGTCGGGATGGTGGCCCAGGTCGCGGTCGGTGGCTTGGCTGCCCGGCTTGTCGAGGATGAAGCCCGGTTGCCGCTCCCAGGTGACGGCGTCCTTGCTGCGCAGCACGGCCAGGCCCTTCCAGGCGTCGGCGATCATCCACCACCAGCCTTCGAAGAAGAACACCTTGGGGCCCTCGCCGGCGAAGTCGGCGACGAAGTCGGGCCGCCGCGTCCAGGTCTTCAGGTCGGGGCTGTCGGCGTAGAAGATGCGGCTGTCCTTGCGCTCGTCCTTGAACCACAGGCGATAGCCGCCCTGCGGGGCCTTGATGACGCCGGCGTCGATCACCCGGTCCGAGCCCAGCTCCAGCGTGTCGGCGCAGGTCCAGGCCGCGAGATCGGTCGAGGTCAGGTGGACGATCTTCGCGCCGGCTTCGGGCAGGTTCCAGCGGTGGAAGACGCCCGGCACCACGGTCAGGAACATGTGGTGGACGCCGTTCTCGGTGAAGATCTCGGGCGCCCACAGGGTCTCGCCCGTGCAGGCGGCGGGGATATTGGCCGTGCCGGCGTAGGTCCAGGCCAGGCCGTCCTTGGAGGTCGCCACGCCGATCGCGGTGGCGTGCAGCCAGGCGACGTCCTTGGGATCGTCCAGCTTCAGCGTCGCGCGGCGGTTGGTGTAGAACATCCGCCAGGCCTTGTCGGCCTTGTCCCAGACGATGGCCACGTCCGCCGCGCCGTCGAACACCGGGTCGCGGTAGAGGGGCTTTTTCGCCTGGGCCAGGGCGGCGGCGGGCGCGGTGAGAGCCAGGGCGAGCGCCAGACCGGCCAGAACGCGACCCCGAACAAGACGATGCATGATGCCTCCCATATTATGGGCATGCATTCTACATGATGTATCGCGACGTCTCTACCTCTCGCCGTCTCTCCCCTTGAGCCCTCTTCCATGGGGAGAGGGATCCTCTCAGGCCAGCCAGACCATCATCCGGGTCGGCACGGTCTCGCCGCGCGCCACGGACGCCTTGGTCTCGACGACGCCGGTATAGAGGAAGCCGGCCTTGATCAGGACCTCGCCGGAGGCGGGGTTGTCGGCGAAGTGGCCGGCGACGACCAGCTTGCGCCGCCAGTCGCGCGAGGCCCAGGACAAGGCGCCCTGCAGGGCCTCGGTCGCCAGGCCCCGGCCCCAGTAGGGCCGGCCGATCCAGTAGCCGACCTCCAGCCGGCCCTCTTCGTTGGGGAAGAAGCCCAGCATGCCGACCACGCCGGCGTCTTCCAGGTCGAGGGCGAAGGTGGCGTTGCGGTTCCAGTCCTGGGCCTGGACGCGGGCCACGAATTCTTCCGCGTCGGCCAGGGCGTAGGGCCAGGGCATGCGGGTGCTCATCTTGGGGATGGCGTAGTCGGCGCCCAGGCTGGCGATGCGCGGCGCGTCGGACATGTCCGGGGCCCGCAGGCTCAGCCGCCGCGTCTCGATGACGGGGCTTCTTTCGATCACGCACATGGCGCGTCTCCCTTTCCCGGTCCTTCTTCACCCCGAGACCGGATCGCTCCGACAGGCCTCAGATAGTGCGGGACCGTGACGCTCCAATTGCCTTCGTGAGGCTATTTCGTGGAGCGTGGACAAAACAAAAGCGGGGAGCCCGGCGTCCGGACTCCCCGCTTCGTATTCGTCGCGTCCGGATCGTCTTCTTGTGGAAGCACGATCCGAAGAGAGACTTCTGATCGTACTATTCGGCGGCCTGGGCCACCGGGGCCACGGTCACGTAGGTACGGTTGTTCTTCTTGGTCACGAAGCCCACGGCGCCCTGCACGAGAGCGAAGAGGGTGTGGTCCTTGCCGATGCCGACGCCGGCGCCCGGGTAGAACTTCGTGCCGCGCTGACGCACGAGGATGTTGCCGGCGAGAACCTTCTCGCCGCCGAACTTCTTTACGCCAAGGCGCTTCGATTCTGAGTCGCGACCGTTGCTGGACGAGCCGCCAGATTTCTTGTGAGCCATGATGCTCTCCTAATCTTCGACCTGGTTTCCGACGAGCGGACCTGGGTCAGATCAATTCCAAAAAAGACCCTGGCGGATCTTAGGCTTCAGCTTCCGGAGCGGGGGCGGCGGCCTTCTTCGGCGCGGCCTTCTTCTTCGGAGCGGGGGCGGCTTCGGCCTTCACCGGAGCTTCCGGGATCGTCGCCGGGACGGCGGCGTCGCCGAGGCCGCGGGCGCGGGCGTCGAGGATGACCTTCGGGGTCAGGTCGATCGAGCCTTCCCACTTGCTTTCCTTGCCGGCGCCGGCGACCGACGTCACGCGCAGGACCGACTCGGTCTGGCGGTGACCGCGGGTGCGGCGGTAGCCCTGACGGCGGATCTTCTTGAAGATCTTCACCTTCTCGCCCTTGCGGGTTTCGATCAGGGTGGCGTTGACGACGGCGCCGTCAACGGTGGGGGCGCCGACCGTCACGGCCTCGCCTTCGCCCAGCAGCAGAACTTCGCCAAAGGCGACTTCCGCGCCAGGTTGACCGTCGAGCTTCTCGACGACCAGCAGGTCGCCGGCTTGGACCCGGTACTGCTTGCCGCCGGTTTTGATGACCGCGTACATAGGTTAGCGCCTTAAATAACGTGCTGTTCGCAAAATAACGGAACGCCCGCGAGGAGACCCGGCGGGCGAGAGGGGCGCACTTATAGCGCCGAAAGGCTGTGAGTCAACGGCCAAGGACGTCTCTCAAGGCCTTGACGAGATTCAATATGCGGTCCCGCCGCGGGCGAGGGTCAACCGGCCGCTTCGCTTTCGATCAGGGCGGCCTCGACCCGCCAGGTTTCGTCCTCGGGGACCTCGAAAAGCAGGGCTTCCAGCCTTTCCCTGACCGCCGAGCCGCGGAGCCAGAGCCTTACGGCCCGGGCTTCGGGCGGCCGTTGGGCCAGATCGTCCCGGCCGTCGGCGCGTCGCGCGGCTTCGGACCTGACCGCCTCGGCCAGATGCAGGCCGGCGTCCACAGATCTCGCCGACAGCCAGGCTTGCAGAAGCGGCGCGACCGCCACGCCGAGCTCGCCGACGGCCGTCAGCCATTCCTCGGGCGTGGCGGCGTCCAGGGTTTCGTCGATCGCCTGGCGCGCGGCGGCCTCGAACACGGCGGTCACCGCGGCGCGCTCCCTGGCGGGCCAGGTCGCCAGGCCGGCATAGGCGATGCGGCCGCCGAGGATCTCCGGTTCGCAGCCCATGTGCGGACATTTTCCGCCGACCGCCAGTTCCATGACGCGCGGCAGGAAGTGCTTGTAGTCCTCGATCCCGCCGACCGTCGTCGTCGCCCAGCCCGCATAGCGCCCGACGGCCTCGCACGGCGCCTCGCGCAGCGGTTTGGCGGTCAGGGCGGCCAGCAGGGCCTCGGGCTTGCGATGAGGAGGCGCCTCCAGAGCGCTCGGCCGACCGTAGCGCGCGAACACGTCATAGGCCGCGTCGAGGGCGGCTCGCAGCTCCGGACCGGGCGTCATGGCGAAGGTTCTACCACCGAAAGGCGAGGCGAACAGTCGCCGGGGCGCGACTCCCTCTGGCTCGTTATTTTGTAACAGGCTATAGCGCGAGCGTGACGTCCGCCTTTTTCGCCTCGATCGCGGCCACCGGCTTCATGGTGGCCTTCCTGCATGCGGCCCTGCCAACCCATTGGCTGCCGTTCGTGCTGGTCGGCCGCGCGCAGAAATGGTCGGCGGGGCGCACCCTGGGCGTGACCCTGCTGGCGGGCCTGGGCCATGTGGCCCTGACGATCCTGCTGGGGCTTTTCCTGGTGGTGGCGGGCCAGGCGCTCGAACCGCGCCTGGGCGGCCTGTTCCATTGGGTGGTCGGCGGGCTGATGGTGGCCGTGGGTCTCTTCTATATAGCGAGGGGCCGTCACAGCCACGGAGTGCCCGAGGCCGGCCGCCGCGCCTACGCCTCCGACCGGGCGGCGATCATGGCCCTGGTGGTGCTTCTGACCCTGTCGCCCTGCGAGGCCTTCCTTCCCTATTACCTGGCCGGGATGAAGCACGGCTGGGGCGCGTTCCTGCTGCTCAGCGTGGTGCTGCTGGCGGCGACGGCGGCGGGCATGCTGATCTTCACGGGCCTTTCCCTGGCCGGCGTGCGCCGCCTGAACCTCGACTGGCTGGAGCGGTATGAAGAGACCATCCTCGGCGCGGCCCTGGTGCTGGTCGGCCTGGCGGTGGCGTTCCTGAAGACGTGAGGGGGCGAAAACCTCGTCCTTCGACAAGCTCAGGAAGAGGTTTTCGACTGCTAGGCCGTGCCTTGGTCCTCATCCTGAGCCTGTCGAAGGACGAGGGCCACGCACTGACGCTTTCGCTTCCGCTCCAGGCCCCCTAAATACCCGCCATGACCCAGACGACCCCCGCTCCCGGCAAGATCCCCGTCACCGTGCTGACCGGCTATCTCGGCGCCGGCAAGACCACGCTGCTCAACCGCATCCTCACCGAGGAGCACGGCAAGCGCTACGCCGTGATCGTCAACGAGTTCGGCGAGGTGGGCATCGACAACGACCTGGTGGTCGGCGCCGACGAAGAAGTGTTCGAGATGAACAACGGCTGCGTCTGCTGCACGGTGCGCGGCGACCTGATCCGGGTGCTGTCGGGCCTGATGAAACGCAAGGGCGGCTTCGACGCCATCGTCGTCGAGACCACGGGCCTGGCCGATCCGGGTCCGGTGGCCCAGACCTTCTTCGTCGACGAGGACGTCAAGGCCCGCACCTATCTGGACTCGGTCACCGCCCTGGTCGACGCCAAGCACATCATGCTGCGCCTGAGCGACAGCAAGGAGGCCGTCGAGCAGATCGCCTTCGCCGACCAGATCGTGCTCAACAAGACCGACCTCGTGGGCGAGGATGATTTGCGCCACGTCGAGGCCCGGATCCGCAAGATCAACCCGCTGGCCCCGATCCACCGCGCCCAGCGCTCGAACGTCCCGCTGAGCGCCATCATCGGCAAGCACAGCTTCGACCTGGAGCGGATCACCGAGCTGGAGCCGGACTTCCTGAACCCCGCCCACGGCGAGCCGGGCCACCTTCACGACGAGCACTGCGGCCATGACCATGGCCACCATCATCATGACCATGACCACGTGCATGACGAGCACTGCGGTCACGACCACCACCACGGTCATGACCATGGGCACGACCACAAGAGCGACATCCACGACGACGGCGTGAAGGGGATCTCCCTGACGCTCGACAAGCCGGTGGACGGCCAGAAGATCACCGTCTGGCTCAACAACCTGCTGGCAGCCAAGGGCGTCGACATCCTGCGCGCCAAGGGCATCATCGACGTGAAGGGCGAGGAGCGTCGTCTGGTGTTCCAGGCCGTTCACATGATCCTGGAAGGCGACTTCCAGCGTCCCTGGACCGACAAGGACAACCGCTACAGCCGCATGGTGTTCATCGGCCGCGACCTCGACGAGGCCGAGCTGAAGAAGGGCTTCGAGGCCTGCGTGGCTTGAGCCTGATCCCTCTCCCCTTGCGGGAGAGGGTGGCCTCCCGGAGGGAGGTCGGGTGAGGGGTCTCTCAAAACTCGAAGCCGCGTGCGGCGGTCAGGATTGGCGCAGCCTCTGATGTC
>JASGDR010000397.1:0-11267 GCA_047607095.1 Caulobacter sp. | reverse complement strand
CTTCAATGGCGACGATTCACGATGTGGCCCAGAGGGCGGGGGTCTCGGCCAAGACCGTGTCGCGGGTCTTGGCCGTGACGCTGACGTGGTCGTTGAGGACCCGCGACACGGTCTTGGCCGAGACCCCCGCCCTCTGGGCCACATCGTGAATCGTCGCCATTGAAGACCCGCACCCGACTCGGCCGTCGCCGCGCGCGCCCCGGCAGGGCGGCGGCCGGACGGCGCCTTTGGTCCAGCCATACCGCAGCTGGATCGGCTTGTCATGCGATGGGACACGTGCGGGTCAAAAAATGTCTTATCAATGGACATTGATTTGTCCTCAAAATGTCTTTTGAGACATCTGTCGTGGCTTTGAGGCGGGTTGACGAGGGTTGGAGTCGTTTCGAACCCCGTCGGACTCTCGCCCGCAGATTTTATTATCCCGCCGTGTTCGCTCTTTGGCAGCGCTGTCCAGCGCGGGGCTAAGTCCTGGCGGGTTGGTTAAAAAACATAATAATATCAATTTATTGAGTGGCGTGTGGTCGATGTTTCAGGCGTCGTGAGACGGCTTGGAGGCGTGTTGCATTCCGGTGATTTTTAGAAATGACAACGTTGACATTCTTGTTGACTTGCTCGGGACATTTGGGAATGTAGCCACCGTGAGCGGCGACTGAGGGCCGCCTCGCAGCACCGTTCCGGCGCCGGGGGTCGCCGACAGGACATCGCCGGGTCATGGCCGCCGAAAGCAGGTTGGCGTGAAGGCTGGGGCCCGGGCTCAAGACACACCGCGGCGCGCAAAGAGCGTCGTGGCCCGAACGCAAGAACAAAGACATTGGGGAGCGATCGACTTGACCACACCACGTTCGAAGTCCGTCTGGACTCGCGGCTTGACCCTGGCCCTGCTGGCCGGCGCGTCTCAGGCCGTCATCACCACAACCGCCTTGGCGCAGACCACCGAAGAGACCGCGGTCGAAGAGATCGTCGTCACCGGGGTGCGCGGCTCGCAGCTGAAATCGGTCGACGTCAAGCGCAAGGAAGCCTCGATCGTCGACGCCATCTCGTCGGAAGACATCGGCAAGCTGCCCGACGTGACCATCGTCGACTCGCTGCAGCGCATCACCGGCGTGCAGATCCAGCGTGACGCCGGCGAAGGCAAGACCGTCAACATCCGCGGCCTCAGGCAGGTGATCACCCTGCTGAACGGCGAGCAGTACCTCAGCGCCGGCAACATGGGCGAGGCCCAGCCGAACCTGCTGGACGTGCCCTCGCAGCTGATGAACCAGGTGCTGGTCTACAAGTCGACCGACCCGAACAACGCCCTGTCGGGCATCTCGGGCACCATCGACCTGCGCACCCGCCGACCGTTCCAGATGTCCGAAGGCTTCACCCTGGCCGGCGCCATCGAAGGCCAGCGCGGCGACCGCACGGGCGAGGACGACTATCTGGGCAACATCCTGGCCAGCTGGCGCAACGACCGCGTCGGCCTGCTGGTCTCGGCCGCCCAGAGCAAGTCCAACCTGGGCAACAACTCGTCGGGCGCCGTGGCGCTGTCGGGCAACAACGACTGGGGCGGCAGCAACCCCAACTCGTTCATCTCGCCGCACGGCTACGAAAGCTTCAACCGCGTCGTCGAGCGCAAGCGCACCGGCGTGAACGTGTCGTTCGAGGCCGACCTGGGCGAGGGCTTCACCCTGGTCGCCGAGGGCTTCTACGCCAAGCTCGACGAATACAACCGCGCCATCGGCATCAACATCTCCAACCGCTGGGACGGCGGCGCCTTCGGCAACTGGACCACGCCGACCGACTACGAGGCCGTGGGCATCGGCGGCTGGCAGGCGGTCAGCGAGTACGACATCGACGCCTGGTGGATCAATTCGTTCAGCGTCAACCGCGTCACCAAGTCGGAATCGAAGAACTACAACCTCGAACTGAAGTACGACAACGGCGGCAAGTTCACCTCCGAGGTGCGGGCCATCCGCGCCAGCGGTGAAAAGCTGAGCATGAACGGCCAGGCTCAGGGCGACCTTTCCAACTGGCAGTACGCGCCCGACCGCTTCACCCTGTTCCGCAACGCCCAGGACCGCACCCGCGGCCCGTTCTATCCGAAGGCCATCTGCGACCAGTATCCGGCCAGCCAGCGCAGCAACGCCGTCGTCGGCTCGGCCGGCGGCTGCTACCTGACGCCCAATGCGCAGGGCTACGGCGAGAACCCGCAGCTGCACTACGACATCAGCGGCGACCACCCGGTGTGGAGCGGCTTCGACACGCCGATCTCGGGCGGCCTGGGCGCGGGCAAGACCCTGCGCGACTATATGGCCAACAAGGACAGCTATGCGATCGGGGCCTTCTCGTCGGAAGGCAACAACGAGGTCGAGTCGGACATGAACGTGTTCCGCGCCGACGGCCACTATCGCTTCGACGACAAGTTCCTGGGCTTCATCACCAAGGTCGACGCCGGCGTCCGCCAGAGCGACCGCTCGATCAGCGTCGAACAGTTCCACCTGTTCTCGTCGTTCTACGGCGGCACGCCCGGCGCGGTGCAGAAGAACGGCACGGCGGTGCCGGCCGGCGGCTGCATGGCGCAGTGGAAGGCCATCGACGTGGCCATGGACAACAACCAGTGCTCGGCGGGCGAGTTCGTGCCCAACCCGATCACCGGCGTGCCCGAGTTCCAGGCCTACACCGTCAACCGGCCGACCAAGATCTACACCTACAACAACATCAAGTTCGTCACCGACCTGGGCGGCGTCACCTCGGGCATGCCCGGCTTCTGGGCCATCGACCCGAAGGACTTCGACGACATCGTCGCCTTCCAGAACAAGGTGTTCGGCGGCGCGGTGCGGGTGCAGGTGCCCGGCCAGACCTATGACGTCGACCTGAAGGAGCAGAGCGCCTACGGCGCGGCCGACTTCGCCATCGGCTCGCTGTCGGGCAACTTCGGCCTGCGGGTCATCCAGACCGAACTGCTGGTCAAGCAGAACAACACCGGCGACACCCTGGCCTACGGCGACACCAACGCCGACGTCGGCGACACGGTCACCCGCCGCAAGTACACCGACTGGCTGCCGTCGCTGAACGCGGTCTACGACCTGGGCGACCACTGGAAGTTCCGCTTCGCCTTCTCCAAGACGATGCAGCCTCTGGACCTGGGCAACTACGGCGGCGGCCTGTCGATCTTCACCGCCGACTGCGGCTCGGTGAAGCCGGGCGTGCGCTGCGTCACCGGCGCCAGCTCGTCGGGCAACCCGATGCTGGATCCGTGGCGGTCGGACAACTTCGACGGCGCGATCGAGTACTATTTCGGTCGGGCGTCGATGTTCAACCTGTCGGCCTTCAAGCTGAAGATCGACAGCTTCGTGACCAGCGGCGTCACCACCGGCCGCTTCACCAACGGCGACGGCTCGCTCAGCGATCCGGTCAACGTCTCGCTGCCGGTGCAGGGCCAGAGCGGTTCGGTCGAGGGTCTGGAAGTGGGGGCCAAGATCGCCTTCACCGACGTGATCCCCGACATGCCGATCCTGTCCAACTTCGGCGTCGACACCAACTACACCTACTCGCCGAGCGAGGAGTCGCGCGTCGGCCTGGACGGCCACAAGCTGCCCTTCGTCGACAACTCCAAGCACCAGTGGAACCTGGTCGGCTGGTATCAGGACGACAAGCTGCAGGCCCGCGTGGCCTACAACTATCGCAACGACCGCCTGGCCGAGGTGATGAGCAACAACATCCCGATCTACCAGGACGCCACCGGCTATGTGGACGTGAACGTCAGCTACAACGTTCGCGACAACGTCACCGTCTACTTCAACGGCTCGAACGTCTCGGGCGAGATCGAGACCTATTACGCTCGTTTCGCCAAGGGCAAGACCCAGTACATCCGCCAGAACGAGTTCGAGCCTCGTTACACGATTGGTCTCCGCGCCAAGTGGTGACCTGACTTTCCTCCCTGCGTCCGCCGTGACGGTCCCCCCTAGGGCCGTCACGGCGGCTCTTTTTGTTTGGGGGGAGGCTTTCCCAACGCGTTTTCGGCGCCTGCCTCGGCGGGCCCGAAGTTTCCAGTCGAACGCGCGTCGGCCGGCGAAACCGCTTACACTTTCGCCTGACGCGCTTCGGCGCCAGTTTTCCGGTCGGGAGGACCGGCATGAGCGAAGACGTCCGCAAGGGGCGCATCCGCAGCATCGTCATCGTCGGCGGGGGAACCGCCGGCTGGATGGCGGCCGCGGCCCTGCGCCGCCACTTCGGCAAGGCGCCGATCGACATCACCCTGGTCGAGAGTTCCGAGATCGGCACGATCGGGGTGGGCGAGGCGACCATCCCCACCATCCGCGCCTTCTACCGGAACCTGGGTCTCGACGACCTGGAGGTGCTGCGCGCCACCCAGGGCACGTGCAAGCTGGGCATCCGCTTCAAGGACTGGATGGCGCCGGGCTCGGCCTTCATCCATCCTTTCGGCCTCTACGGCCAGGACCTGAACGGCGTGGCCTTCCAGCACTACTGGGCCAAGGCTCGCGCCAGCGGCGAGGTCGGGGCGTTCGGCGAGTATTGCCTGGGCGCCAGCCTGGCGGCGGCGGGCAGGTTCACCGTGCCGGCGGCCAATCCGCCGTCGAGCCTGTCGGTGTTCGACTGGGCCCTGCATTTCGACGCCAGCCTGTTCGCCCAGCTGATGCGCCGGGTGGCCGAGGCCAACGGCGTGCGCCGCATCGACGCCAAGGTCGTGAAGGTGAACCTGCGCCCCGAGGACGGCTTCGTCGCCTCGCTGGACCTGCACACCGGCGCGAACATCGAGGGCGATCTCTTCATCGATTGCTCGGGCTTCCGGGGGCTGCTGATCGAAGAAGCGCTGGAGACCGGCTACGAGGACTGGTCGCAATGGCTGTTCTGCGACCGGGCGCTGGCCGTGCAGAGCCAGCCTCCGGAAGGGGCGGAGCCGCCGCCCTATACCGACGTCACCGCCCACACGGCCGGCTGGCGCTGGCGCATCCCGCTGCAGCACCGCTACGGCAACGGCTACGTCTATTCCAGCCGGCACATCGAGGACGAGGCGGCCAAGGCCGAGCTGGTCGCCGCCGTGCCCGACCGCCTGCTGCACGAGCCGCGCCTGATCCGCTTCACGCCCGGCCGCCGCAAGCGGGTATGGAACCGCAACGTCGTGGCGCTGGGCCTGGCCTCGGGCTTCCTGGAGCCGCTGGAGAGCACCTCGATCGCCCTGATCGAGACCGGCGTCGAGAAGCTCAAGGCCCTGTTCCCCGATCGCGGCTTCGACCCGGCCGTGATCGACGAGTTCAACGACTGGTCGCGGCGCGAGATGGAGCGGGTGCGCGACTTCGTGATCCTGCACTACAAGGCCGCCCGGCGCGGCGACACGCCGTTCTGGCGCACGACGCGCGACGCCGACATTCCCGAGACCCTGGCCCGCAAGGTCGATCTGTTCCGCGCCCGCGGGCACGTGGCCCGCTACCGCTGGGAGATGTTCCAGCCGCCCAGCTGGCTGGCGATCTTCGACGGCTTCGACATCCGCCCCGAGGGCTGGGATCCGGCGCTGGACGGCGTGGACGGCGCGGCCCTGGTCGCCGTCCTCAACCAGATGCGGGCGGGCGTGGCCCGGGTGGTCGCCGAGGCGCCGACCCACGGCGAGTTCCTGCGCCGCTACGTCGCCGCCCAGCCGGCGGCGGCCGAATAGACGACAACGACAAGACGGAAGACGACGGGAGGGGGCCGATGGCCAACAATCTGCGGAAGATCGTGATCGTGGGCGGCGGCTCGGCCGGCTGGATCACGGCGGCCATGCTCAGCCACTACCTCAAGGACAGCCCCTGCGAGATCGAGCTGATCGAGTCCGAGCAGATCGGCATCATCGGCGTCGGCGAAAGCACCATCCCGCCCTTCCTGCAGCTGATCCGCGGCCTGGGCATCGACGAAGTCGAGTTCATGCAGGAGACCCAGGCCGCCTTCAAGCTGGCCATTCGCTTCGAGAACTGGCGCCGGAAGGGCGAGACCTACTACCACCCGTTCGGCCTGATCGGCGGCCTGGTGGACGTGCACGAGTTCTATCAGGTCTGGCTGCGCGGCAAGGCCGAGGGGCACCCGTCGAACCTGCAGGACTTCGCCCCCGCCTCGGTCATGGCCGATCGCTGGAAGTTCATGTCGCCGGCCCTGGCCCCGCGCACCATGATCGCCAACGCCAACTACGCGGTGCACATCGACGCGGCCCTGCTGGCCAAGTTCCTGCGCAAGTTCGCCGAGGCCCGCGGCGTCAAGCGCACCGAGGGCATCATCGACGACGTGGCCACGCGGCCCGACGGCTTCGTCGAGAAGGTGATCCTGAAGGACGGCCGCGAGGCCTCGGGCGACCTCTTCATCGACTGCTCGGGCTTCCGCTCGCTGCTCAGCGGCAAGACCCTGCAGACCGAGTTCCTAGACTGGTCGGACGTGCTGCTGTGCGACCGGGCCATCGCCGTCCAGACCAGCAACGTGCGCGATCCGCACCCCTACACCCTGGCCCAGGCCCAGGACGCCGGCTGGCGCTGGCGCATCCCGCTGCAGCACCGGGCCGGCAACGGCTACGTCTATTGCAACCGGTACTGCAGCGACGACGAGGCCGCCGCCACGCTGATGAGCCAGGTCGAGGGCGAGGCCGTGCGCGATCCCTGGCTGGTGCCGTTCAAGACCGGCATGCGCAAGGAGCTGTTCAACAAGAACGTCGTGGCCGTGGGCCTGGCCGGCGGCTTCATCGAGCCGCTGGAGTCGACCGCGCTGCACCTGATCTATCGGGGCGTCGACTACCTGCTGCGGTTCTTCCCCGACCGGGATTGCGACGCGACCCTGGCGGCCGAGTACAACAGGCGCATGCGGGCCGACTACGAGGAAATCCGCGACTTCATCGTGCTGCACTACTTCACGACCAAGCGCGACGACACGCCGTTCTGGCGCGCCTACCAGCAGGTGACCCCGCCCGAGAGCCTTCGCGAGCGGCTTGAGCTGTTCAAGGCCGGCGGCGTGCTGCGCGACGGCGTCGACGACATGTTCCGCGCCCCCAGCTGGCAGTCGGTGATGGAGGGCATGGGCGTTCGGCCCAGGCGCTACCAGCAGCTGGTCGACACCCTGCCGACGAGCGTGGTGAAGGGCCTGCTCGACAAGTCGGCCCCGATGCTGAGCGATCTCGTGGACACCCTGCCCAGCCACGGCGACTTCCTGCGGAAGTACTGCCCGGCCCCCGTGCCGGAGGCGCTGAAGAAGGCGGGGTAGATTACTCGCCCTCTGCCAGAGGGAGGGGGGGCGTTGAGCGCCTAAACCTCGGCCCACATCCGCAGCAGGTTGTGATAGGTCCCGGTCAGCGACAGCACCGACGGGTCGGCCTGGCCGACCTGGACGGCGAGGCGCTGGATCGAGACGTCCATGTCGAGCAGCAGGCCGCGCTTGGCGTCGTCGCGCACCAGGCTCTGGATCCAGAAGAAGCTGGCGGTGCGGACGCCGCGCGTGACCGTGGTCACGTGGTGCAGGCTGGAGGCCGGATAGAGGATCAGCGAGCCGGCCGGCAGTTTCACCAGGTGGCTGCCGTAGGTGTCCTCGACCACCAGTTCGCCGCCGTCGTAATCGTCGGGATCGGCCAGGAACAGGGTGGCCGACAGGTCGGTGCGGATCTGGGCGCCGGTCGCCGGATTGCGACGGATCGAGTTGTCGACGTGGTCGCCGAAGCCCATGCCCGCGCCGTAGCGGTTGAACAGCGGCGGCAGGATGGTGTGGGGCAGGGCGGCCGAGACGAACAGCGGGTTGCTCTGCAGGGCCTGGACGATGATCGCCCCGACCTCGCGGGCCGCCGCGCCGTCCTGCGGCAGCTGCTGGTTGTTCTTGGCCATGGCCGCCTGGAAGCCCGAGGTGGCGTTGCCGTCGATCCAGGGGGCGGCGTCGATGATCGCGCGGCAGCGGGCCACTTCGTCGGGGCTCAGCACGTCGGGGATCTGCAGCATCATGGCGGTGGGCCTTCGTCGTCCAATGCCCAGGCTTTAGGGCCTGAGGCGGCGGCGGGCAATGCGAACGGCTCGCAGAAGATTGCGTAAGGGGCTGGGGCGCGCGACCTCTCGATCTCACGCGGCAGGCCGCTGAGCTGATCGAAGGAGAGCGGAGCGCCCGGGCCACGCCCGGAGTGCTTTGTGTTGTTACCGTTTCGACGAAGCCCAGACGCTCCGCGCGGTCGTTTGGCTGCCGGCTTCCCGGGCGGCGGCGCTCTTAACGCCTTACCAGGACCGTCCTTGGAGTTTCCTGTTCGGGCGGCGGCGAGGAGAGGGGGGCTCTGTAGTCCTCGCCCAAGCCGACGGCGGGCGGGCCTGGCCAGCGCCAGGTCCCCGGACGCGACGGATCTTCCCAATCCGCCCCAGTCCCGCTCGATCGCATCCCGCCGCCGCTTGGTCGCTGGCCTAGCGCCCCTTCGGTGCGGCGAGACCCAGTGAGTATGCGGCAGGTTTGAACGCGTCTGATCGACGGCGGTGATAAAGTTGCAAGGGGTTGGATTGGTTGGAGTTTATGGCGAGGTCTATGGGGATGGACGGCGCTCTATCCCCGTCAGCAGACCTCCAACCGTAAAATCCCCGCGAAAGCGGGGACCCAGGCTTTTCTGAAACGCGCGGCGCTCGACGATAAAACACCTGGGTCCCCGCTTTCGCGGGGATTTTACGGGAATAATGGCGCCCTGCCGCGCTCTAGAACAACCACCTGCGCGGATACTTGTCGCCCAGCGCCCGGGCCTCGCCGATCTTCAGGCCCAGCTCGCGCATGCGGTAGGCCAGCAGCTGGCGCATGGCGTCGACCGGTTCGCGGCCCTCGACGGGGCTGGAGGCGATGGTTCCGGCCTGCTGGGCCAGGTCGACCGCCGCCCATTCGGCCAGGGCCCGGTCGGCCTTGCCGACGGCGAAGTAGTGCGGGACGGGCGTGCGCTCGCCGGCGACCTCGACCATCACGGCGATCACCCAGCCCTGGGGGATCATGTCGGCGTCGGGGCGTTGGCGGAACATGAGGCCGGATGTAGCGGGCCCGCGGCCCGGGTTCAATGCAGGGCCTTGAGCGCCTTCTGCACCTCGCAGTTCTTGAGGATCTCGCAGTAGCGATCGTCGAACGCCTGCTGGAACTTCTCCTGCAGGGCCGTCATGTCGCCCTGGATGGCTTCTTCCAGCTTCTCGGAGCGGGCCCGCAGCGCCGTGCCCAAGGGGCCTTCGAAGAAGGCGAGACTGCCTTTCAACTCGTCCATCGACAGCTCGCGGGCCAGGGCCGTACCGGCGCTTTCGACCACGGCCTCGCGGATCACCGGCTTGGTGGTCTGCATGGCCTCGTAATAGGCGCGGCGCTCTTCGGGCGAGGGATCGGCCGCCCCGTCCTGCATGCGCTGCTGGATGGCGATCTCCATCAGGCGCTCGACGCCTTCGGAGACGCCCATGGCGGCGGCCAGGCGCTTGCCCAGCGCCAGGGCCTCGGCCGGGGGCGGGGGCAGGGCGGCCCGGGCCTCGGCCTTGGCCTTGGTCTCGGGCATGTCTTCCGGCACGGCGAAGGTGATCGGGATGGTCACTTCCGACGGAACCGCCTTGCCGCAGCGCGTGGCGGGGATGAACAGCATGTCGTGGCGCAGGCTGAGCGCGGCCTCGCCGAAGCCAAAGTCGGCCGGGGTTTCCGACACCACCTCGCAGGTCGTCGTCAGGCCCTGGGCGTCGATGTCGCAATGAATGATCGCCTTGCCGCCCTTGTTGGCGGCGACGGCGGCCGGCGGGTAGGCCCACCAGATGCGGTCGGCCGAAAGCGGCGTCTTCCAGTTGGGGCGGGTCGGCGCGATCGAAGGATCGCCGCCCTCGGGGCAAGGCGTCGCCGCGGCGGCGGCCGCCATCATGGCCGCGATCCAGAAACCCATCTCGAAATCCCCCAGCACTGACAAGCCTGAGCTAGTGGAGCGCGGCGCGACTTGCAACCGGATTGCGAGTTGTCGCCGCGCGGCGACGCCTCACGGCAAAGAAAAAGGGCGGAGCCTCGCGGCCCCGCCCTTCTCTTTGTTCGGTCTGAGTGACCGGACTTCTGAGTTAGAAATCCATGTCGCCGCTCGGGATCGGCTTGCCGATCCCGATCTCTTTCAAGGATGGGCGACTTTATGGATTTCTCTTAGAAATCCATGTCGCCCATGCCGCCCGGCATGCCGCCCGGAGCGGCGGCGCCGCCGCCCTTCTTGGGGGCTTCGACGATCGCGGCTTCCGTGGTGATCAGCAGGCCGGCCACCGAAGCGGCGTTCTGCAGGGCGGTGCGAACCACCTTGGCCGGGTCGATGACGCCGTCCACGACCAGGTCGACGTACTGTTCGCTCTGGGCGTTGAAGCCGAACGAGCTGCTGTCGTTTTCCAGGATCTTGCCGACCACGATCGAGCCTTCGACGCCGGCGTTTTCGGCGATCTGACGGATCGGAGCCTGCAGGGCGCGACGGACGATGGCGATGCCGGCCGTCTGGTCGTCGTTTTCACCGACCACGCCGGCCAGGGCCTTGGAGGCCTTCAGCAGGGCGGTGCCGCCGCCGGGAACGATGCCTTCGTCGGCGGCCGCGCGGGTCGCGTTGAGGGCGTCGTCGACGCGGTCCTTCTTTTCCTTCACTTCGACTTCGGTCGAGCCGCCGACGCGGATGACCGCGACGCCGCCGGCCAGCTTGGCCAGGCGCTCTTGCAGCTTTTCCTTGTCGTAGTCCGAGGTGGTGTCTTCGATCTGGCGCTTGATCTGGGCGATGCGGGCTTCGATCGCGTCCTTCTCACCGACGCCGTCCACGATGGTGGTGTCGTCCTTGGTGATCTGGATCTTCTTGGCGCGGCCCAGCATGTCGAGCGAGACGTTCTCGAGCTTGATGCCGAGGTCTTCGCTGACGACTTGAGCGCCGGTCAGGATGGCGATGTCTTCCAGCATGGCCTTGCGGCGGTCGCCGAAGCCCGGAGCCTTGACGGCGGCGACGCGCAGGCCGCCGCGCAGCTTGTTGACGACCAGCGTGGCCAGGGCCTCGCCTTCGACGTCTTCAGCGATGATCACCAGCGGACGGCCCGACTGGACGACGGCTTCCAGCACCGGCAGCAGCGGCTGCAGCGACGACAGCTTCTTTTCGAACAGCAGGATGAGCGGCTCTTCGAGCTGAACTTCCATCTTGTCGGCGTTGGTGATGAAGTACGGCTACCTGTCGCCGTACTTCATCACCAACGCCGACAAGATGGAAGTTCAGCTGGAAGAGCCGCTGATCCTCCTGTTCGAAAAGAAGCTGTCGTCGCTGCAGCCGCTGCTGCCGG
>JASGDR010000396.1:0-13279 GCA_047607095.1 Caulobacter sp. | reverse complement strand
GTGATAGGTCAGGCGCAGGGTCACGGACTGGTAGCGGGAGAAGTCGAGGCCCCGGTTCACGCTCCCGGCCGTCAGCTGCAGGCCGTAGCCGCAATAGGGATGGGGTGAGCCGGCCCGGATGTCGCAGCGCCAGGCCATGGGGCGGCTCGGGTCGAGGGCGGCGCTGGAGCGGCCGCCGCTTTCGGCGTCGGAAAAAGTATAGGGGATCGCCTGGTCGGACTGCGGCGTCAGCGTCAGGGCCTGGCGGGTCAGGGCGCTCTTGCCCAGCACGGCGGCGAAGGTCACCGCGATCAGCAGGAAGATCGCCGCCTCGACCTTGAGGTTGCCATAGCGCAGCCAGCCGGTGCGGGAAGCGTTCGCGGGCGACACGATCCTCGGCGGCCTTGGCGGCCGGTAGGCGAAGCGGCGGTACGAACGCTGGGGCACTGCGCGCTCCTGAGGGCCTCGACGGGCGTGAGAAAGACCGGCGTGCGCGGAAACTAGCGTGACGATGTTTTCCCGCCGTTTAACGTAGCAGGGGAAATTTCGATCTTTCGTTGATATTCGTCAGGCGAAGGATCGCGGAGGTCGACCCGGGCGACCCAACCCCTTGCCCAACCCCTTGCGTTGACTCAGCTTCCGCCGCTTTGCGCGGTTGACATCCTTGGTCGCCTCGCTTATCCACCGCCCCTCACTCGCGGCGACCGCAAGGTTTCCGCGTCAACGCTATTGTATTCGGAGCCACGTCGTGAAGCGGACATTCCAGCCGTCGAAGCTCGTGCGAGCCCGCCGTCACGGCTACCGCGCCCGCATGGCCACCAAGAACGGCCAAAAGGTCGTCGCGCGTCGCCGCGCCAAGGGCCGTAAGCGCCTGACGGCCTAAGGGCGGGTTCTCCCGCTCTTCTTTCCTGCTCCGGCAGGATCGTACGACATGATCAAAGCCGCCCCTTCCCAGAACCAGGCCTCCAGCCTGCGCCGGAAAGGGCGGCTTTTTTCATGACCGATTCCCTTGCTTCCGCCGCGCCCCCGATCGCGGCGAACAGCGGACCCAGGATCGAGCGCCTCAAGGTGCGCGCCGACTTCCTGAAGGCCGCCAAGGCGCCGTCCCTGTCGCGCGGCGCGGTCTTCATGCAGATGCGTCCGCGGGGCGACGGCGACGACGGGATCCGCGTCGGCTTCACCGCTTCCAAGAAGGTCGGCGGCTCGGTGGAGCGCAATCGCGCGAAAAGACGCCTGCGCGAGGCCGCCAGGCTGCTTCTGCCCCTTCATGGACGGCCCGGTTGCGACTATGTGTTCATCGCCCGCGGCGGAACGCGCTCGCGGCCCTGGGGGCGTTTGCTTGACGATGTAAAAGCCGCGCTGATAAGCCTCGCGGCCGAAATAGATCGCGGGGGGACGAGATCCCCCTCGGCGCCCGCCTCACCCCCTTCGCACGCGCCTGCGTCGAAGCCCTCCGATCCCGGTTAAGTCATCCATGCAGAACGACAACAAGAACACGCTGGTCTTCATCATCAGCGCGTTCGCGATCCTGATCGGCTACCAGTTCTTCGTGCTGGGCCCGAACCAGAAGAAGCAGGAAGCCGCCGCGCGCCAGAAGAAGGCCGCCGAGGCCCAGGTCGCCGCCGCCAACCCCGGCATGACCGTTGGGCCGGACGGCAAGCCGCAGCCGATCAAGCTGTCGCGCGACGCCGCCAAGGCCGCCAGCCCGCGGATCGCCGTCGACACCCCGGCCCTGGCCGGCTCGATCGCCCTGAAGGGCGCGCGCATCGACGACCTGTGGCTCAAGCGCTACGGCCAGACCGCCAAGAAGGACGCGCCTCCGGTCGAGCTGCTGCGTCCGACCGGCGCCGAGAACGCCTTCTTCGCCGAATTCGGCTGGGCCGGCGCCAACCTGCCGGGCCTGCCGAACGCCGACACCGTGTGGACCGCCCCGGCCGGCGCGACCCTGCGTCCCGGCGCGCCGGTGACCCTGACCTATGACAACGGCCAGGGCCTGATCTTCACCCGCACGATCTCGGTCGACGCCGACGCGATGTTCACCATCGCCGACGCGGTCAAGAACCAGGGCGGCCAGACCCTGTCGCTGGCGCCCTACGCCTCGGTCCAGCGCTGGGGCATCCCGGTCGACCTGGGCAAGAACCACATCGTCCACGAGGGCGGCATCGGCATCCTGGGCGACAAGGACCTGGAACTGCGCCAGGCCAAGTACCAGAAGTGGAAGAAGGACAAGCCGCTCCAGACCTTCACCTCGAAGGGCGGCTGGACGGGCATCACCGACAAGTACTGGCTGGCGGCCCTGATCCCGAGCCAGGACGAGACCATCACCGCCCAGTACAAGGTCACGCCCGTGGCCGGCGTCGACGTCTACGAGGCCAACTACCTGGCCGCGCCGCGCAGCCTGGCCCCCGGCCAGACCCTGACCGAGACCACCCGCCTGTTCGCCGGCGCCAAGACCGTGCCGCTGCTGCGCAAGTACGAGTACAACGGCGACGCCCCCAGCGGCTGGGCCTTCTGGGACCGCCGCAAGGCCGACATCCCGCGCTTCGACGACGCCGTGGACTGGGGCATGTTCGCCCTGATCACCCGTCCGATCTTCAACGTGCTGGAGATCTTCTACAAGCTGGTCGGCAACTTCGGCATCGCCATCATGCTGCTGACCGTGACCCTGAAGCTCCTGCTCTATCCGCTGGCGGACAAGAGCTACGAGTCCATGGCCAAGATGAAGAAGATTGCCCCCGAGGTCGAAAAGCTGAAGGCCAAGAACAAGGACGATCCGGCCAAGCTGCAGCAGGAAACCATGGCGCTGTACGCCAAGGAGAAGATCAACCCGTTCATGGGCTGCGTGCCCATGCTGATCCAGATCCCGGTGTTCTACTCGCTGTACAAGGTGCTGACGGTCACCATCGAAATGCGGCACGCGCCGTTCTTCGGCTGGATCCAGGACCTGTCGGCGCCGGATCCGACGACGATCTTCAACCTGTTCGGCCTGATCCCCTGGGAGCCGGCCCACCTGCCGCTGATCGGCGTGTGGATCGCCCACCTGGGCGTCTGGCCGCTGCTCTACGGCTTCACCATGTGGCTGACCACGGCGATGAACCCGCCGGCGGGCGACCCGATGCAGCAGAAGATCTTCCAGCTGTTCCCGATCATCTTCACCTTCACCCTGTCGGGCTTCGCCGTGGGCCTGGTGATCTACTGGTGCTGGAGCAACGTGCTGACGATCGTGCAGCAGTACATCATCATGCGCCGCTACAAGGTCGAGAACCCGATCGACAAGATCGTGGCTCGCCTGACCGGCAAGGCCGCCAAGGCGGCCTAGGGAAGCGCGATGTCGGAACCGATCTACACGGACGACGAGATCGAGGCGGCGCGGGTGCTGTTCGCCCAGCCCGTCTCGTTCATGATGGGGGCCGTCCGCATGGACGGCCTGCCGCCGGCCGACCTGCCGGAAGTGGCCTTCGCCGGCCGCTCCAACGTCGGCAAGTCGAGCCTGATCAACGGCCTCGTCGGCCAGAAGTACCTGGCCCGCGCCTCCAACGAGCCGGGCCGCACGCGGGAGCTGAACTTCTTCCTGCTGGCCGAGAAGCTGCGCCTGGTCGATTTGCCGGGCTACGGCTTCGCGCGCGTCTCGCGCACGACCGCCAGCAAGTTCCAGGACCTGGGCCGCCAGTTCCTGCGCGGCCGTCCCAACCTCAAGCGCGTCTATCTGCTGATCGACGCCCGTCACGGGCTCAAGAAGGTCGACGCCGAGGCGCTGGACGCGCTCGACATCTCGGCGGTCTCCTACCAGATCGTCCTGACCAAGGCCGACAAGATCAAGCCGGCCGAGGTCGAGAAGGTCGTCGAGGAAACCACCAAGGCGATCGCCAAGCGCCCCGCGGCCTTCCCGCGCGTGCTGGCCACCTCGTCCGAAAAGGGCCTGGGCCTGCCGGAACTGCGGGCCGAGATCCAGCGGACCTGCCTGGGCTAGATCCCTGGGGAGCACGGCTCGAGGGGGCACGGAAAGTCAGACGCCGCGAAAGCCGACCCGCTTTCGCGGCGTTTTCTTTTTCCTCTCCCGCTTTGCGGTGGAGGAGCGGCAGTCGCTAGGCCGCGCGGCCGTTGCCCTCGTCGGTCATGAAGCCCATCAGGGCGTCGATGCGCTTGACCAGCTCGGCGCGGCCGCCGCCGACCGAGAAGTCTGCCGTGGTGCAGCCGGCCAGGGCCGCGGCGGCCTCGACCAGGCGCGGATCCTTCACCGCCTCGCCGACGGCGCGCAGCTCGGCCGCCTGGGCGGCCAGGGCGCGGCGGGCCTGGGCCGGATCGCTGTCCAGAGACTGGGCGGCCGACTTGACGATGCGCAGGGCCTGCGACAGGCGGGCGGCGGGCGTGCCGGCCTGGTCGGCCTTGCGCTTGCGCGGACCCTTGTATTCGGCCGAGTTGAAGCGGCGGCGGTCGGGACCGACATATTGCACCGCCTCGACCCAGTCGCGCGGCTTCAGGGTCACGGCCTCCAGGCGGCGTTCCAGATCCTTGATCGTGAACGGCTTGCGCATGAACTCGTGGATGCCGGCGTCGCGGGCGCCGAAGATCGCTTCGGCGGTGGCTTCGGCCGTGCACATGATGATCGGGTTCTGGCGGCAGGCCAGGTCGCTGCGGCGGATCTTGCGGGCCAGGGCCAGGCCGTCGACGCCGGCGCTGGCGTGCTCGACGAAGATCATCTGCGGATCGACCGTGCGCACCATGCCCCAGCCCTGCTCGATGGTCGGGGCGGCGAAGACCTGCACGTTGCCCACGTGGCGCAGCTGGTCGCCCAGCAGGCGAACGGCGGCGGTGCTCGGATCGACGACCAGCACGCGCTGCATCTTGGCGGCGATGCGCTGCAGGGTGCGAGGGTTGTCGTCGAACACGGGGCGGGGCCTCTTTCGAGCGGGCGGGAAGATCGGACCCCGACTCTTAGGGCGCGAGGGTAAAAATCCGCTTGATGACCGGTCCCGTCCCCTGCGTCAGATCGACAGCGAGGCCGACAGCCCGGAGTCGAAATCCTGCAGGATGTCGACGGCTTCCTCCACGTCGACGATGGCCGGCTGGCCCTCGGGGAAGCGGTAGCGCCAGAAGCTGGCGATGTGCGAGATCACCCCGACCTTTTCGCCCAGCGACAGGAACATCTCGGGCGCGCGCAGCAGGAATTCGCGGAAGGCCTGCGGCTTGCCGTTGTCGATCAGGTCCTCGAACGCGTCGTCATAGACCTTCAGCGTGCGCAGGATCGAGGCGCGCTCGACCACCACCCCGTGCTGCAGCCGCTTGCGGGCGTCGTCGACATAGCGGGCCGTCTCGGCCTCGCGGGCGCCGGTGATAATCATCTGGCCGATCTCGCCGGCCGTGGCGGTCAGTTGCGGCCACAGCCGCGTCAGCATCCACTTGTAATAGAGGAAGCCCTTCCAGCTGAAGACGCCCTCGCGGAAGCTCTCGCCCTCCAGCACCAGGGTCTCGCGCAGGGGCTCCAGCCGCTCGTCGACGTCGGTCGACAGCAGGGCCTCGACCAGGCGGGCGGCGTGGGCGCCGTTGACCCGGCCGCTGTCGCGATAGGCCAGGTCGATCAGCCGCGAGATCTCGACGGTGACGAAGCCCTGCATCTGTTCCAGGTCGCCGGGCGACAGCGCGAAATAGCAGGGCGCCACGATCATGCCGTGGCGGCGCAGGTGCTCGCGCAGCAGGAACGGGTCGAGCGACGGCAGCATGTCGATCATGCGCAGGGTCGCCAGGTCCCGCGTCATGTCGGAGGGGTCGTTGCAGGCCTCGCGCAGCAGGTCGATCCAGCCGCGCTGGCCGACGAAGAACGACTGGCCCCCGAGCGACAGGTCGCTGCGCTCGAACGGGATGATGATCTTGGTCGCCGTGGGACGCGCCTCGTCGAACAGGAACAGGTCGTCGCTGCGCAGGCGGTGCTTGACGATCAGGCTGTTGTTGAGCGTGCGGTTACGGAACAGCGGGTGCTGCGAATATTCCGGGCGCTGATGGCTGTCGGCGGCGATGGCCAGCAGGTTCAGGACGCGGCTGGTCGAGGCGGTGCGCTCCAGCGCGCGCAGGCTGCGCGTCAGGCGGTCCGGCTTGCGGACGGGAGCGAGCTTTCGACGCGCGGACAAGATCAGGGCACCCCCTCGGTGAACACGAGGGTTGTAGCGTTCCCGACCTAAGCAATCGCTAACCGCGACCTTAGGTGGTCCCCAATATGGGGATTGTCGGGGTGCGGGAGTTCCTTCTCCCCTTGCGGGAGAAGGTGTCGGCGTAAGCCGACGGATGAGGGGTCTCTCAAACGCAAAACGCCGCGACGGCGGATCGGCTGTCGCGGCGTCTGATTTCTGAGAGACCCCTCACCCGACCTCCCTTCGGGAGGCCACCCTCTCCCGCAAGGGGAGAGGGAAGCGGTTAACCCGCGAACGGGTCGCGCATCAGGATGGTGTCGTCGCGCTCGGGGCTGGTGGACAGCAGGGCCACCGGGGCGCCGATCAGCTCCTCGACGCGGCGCACGTACTTGATGGCGTTGGCGTTGAGGTCCTTGAACGAGCGGGCGCCGGCGGTGCTTTCGCTCCAGCCTTCGATCTCTTCGTAGACCGGCTCGGCGGCGGCCTGGTCGCGCATGCCGGCGGGCAGGTAGTCGAGCACCTTGTCGCCGATCCGGTAGCCGACGCAGATCTTCAGGGTCTTCAGGCCGTCCAGCACGTCCAGCTTGGTCAGGGCGATGCCGTCGATGCCGTTGATGGCCACCGACTGGCGCACCAGAACCGCGTCGAACCAGCCGCAGCGGCGCGGACGGCCGGTGTTGACGCCGACCTCGCGGCCGATCGTGGCCAGGTGCTTGCCGACCTCATCCTGCAGCTCGCAGGCGAACGGGCCTTCGCCGACGCGGGTGGTGTAGGCCTTGACGATGCCCAGCACGTAGCCCGGGCCCTTGGGACCCATGCCCGAGCCGGCGGCGGCCTGGCCGGCGACGGTGTTGGACGAGGTGACGAACGGATAGGTGCCGTGGTCGACGTCCAGCAGGGCGCCTTGCGCGCCTTCGAACAGGATGCGCTTGCCGGCCTTGTGAGCCTGGTCGAGCACGCGCCAGGCGGGCTGGGCGTAGGCCAGGATCTTCGGCGCGATCTCCATCAGCTGGTCGAACAGCTGGGTCGCGTCGGCGTCGGGCAGGCCCAGGCCCCGGCGCAGGGCGCCGTGGTGGCTGAGCAGGCGCTCGATCTTCGGCTTCAGGGCTTCCGGGTCGGCCAGGTCGGCGACGCGGATGGCGCGGCGGCCGACCTTGTCCTCGTAGGCCGGGCCGATGCCGCGGCCGGTGGTGCCGATCTTCTGGCTGGAGGCGGCCTCGCGGGCCTGGTCCAGGTCGCGGTGCAGCGGCAGGATCAGGGCGGCGTTGTCGGCCAGGATCAGCACGTCGGGCGTGATGGCCACGCCCTGGTCGGCGATCTTCTCGATCTCGGTCAGCAGGTGCCACGGGTCGACGACGACGCCGTTGCCGATGACCGAGGTCTTGCCCTGCACGACGCCCGACGGCAGCAGGGCCAGCTTGTAGACCTTGCCGTCGACCACCAGCGTGTGGCCGGCGTTGTGGCCGCCCTGGAAGCGCACGACGACGTCGGCCCGGTTGGAGAGCCAGTCGACGATCTTGCCCTTGCCCTCGTCGCCCCACTGGGCGCCCACGACGGTCACGTTGGCCATGATAGAGATATGCCTTGTCACCTGCCCGGTAGCGCCCGCGGCCCTTCGACAGGACTCGGCGGCGGACGTTCGTCAGATTGTGCGGCGACAAGGGGGGCCGTCAGGCGGCCCCCGCGAAGTCAGAAGGCGTAAAGCAGCCGCACGCCCAGATCGTCAAGCCCCTGGTTCTTGCCCTGGTGGAAGATCTGGCCGTTCGACAGGTGCACGTAGGACAGCTCGGCCGCCCATTTGTCGTTGAAGCGGTAGCCCAGGTTCAGCTCGGGCTGGAACAGCACCTTCGAGCCGAAATCGATGCGGGTGTAGTAGAGCTTGGTGCGGCGGGCGCGTTCTTCGTCGCTGATGCCCGGGGCGTTGGCCGGCGGCAGGCCGGTCTCGCCGTCGGTGTAGGCCAGGCCCATGCCCGGACGGAAATAGAAGCCGCCCTTGTCGCCGAAATCGATCGGCCAGCTGAAGCCGGCGGCCACGAAGTTCGAGGTGTTCTCGCTGTTCAGCGACACGAAGGCGTGGACCTGCGGCTTGCCCAGCCAGCGGAGGTTCTCCAGGCGGTCGGTGCGGTAGCCGACGTGCAGGTCGACCCCGTCCTCGCGGCCGGCCGCGCCCAGGCCCACGGCCTCGCCGATGAAGGTGACGTCGTGCTTGTAGGCGCCGACGATCAGTTCGCCGGCCCCGGCGGTCGTCGCGCAGGCGAGAACGGCGCAGGCCGCGGCGGCCAGCAGTGCGGTCTTCATGGTGTGAGAGCCCCTCAGCAATCTTCCGGCTACCTTATGGCGCGAACTTCCGGCGCGAGCTAGTAGCGGTGCGGTCGATTGTCGCGGCCCGCGCGGCCGCAGCTGCAACGGATGCCTTCATGACCGTCTCGCTCGCCGACATCCAGGCCGCCGCCGAACGGCTGAAGGGCCAGGCCGTGGTCACGCCGCTCCTTGAAAGCGCGGCCCTGTCGGAACGGCTGTCGGGGCGGATCTTCGTCAAGCCCGAGACCCTGCAGCTGGCCGGGGCCTTCAAGTTCCGCGGCGCCTACAACCGCCTCTCGCAGCTGACCGTCGAGGAGAAGGAGAGGGGCGTCGTCGCCTTCTCGTCGGGCAACCACGCCCAGGGCGTGGCTCTGGCGGCCCGCAAGCTTTCCATGCCCGCCCTGATCGTCATGCCGGCCGACGCGCCGGCGGTGAAGGTCGAGGCCACCCGCGGCTTCGGGGCGGAAATCCGCTTCTTCGACCGCTTCAAGGAAGACCGCGAGGCCATCGCCGCCGAGATCGCCGACCAGCGCGGCATGGTGCTGGTTCCCTCCTACGACGATCCGCACGTCATCGCCGGCCAGGGCACGGGGGGGCTTGAGATCGTCGCCCAGGCCGAGGCGGCCGGCGCGGCCCTCGACAAGGTGCTTTGCCCGATCGGCGGCGGCGGGCTGATCGCCGGAACCTCGACGGCGGTGAAGGCGCTTTCGCCGGCGACCCAGGTCTGGGGCGCAGAGCCGGCCGGCTTCGACGACACCCGCCGCTCGCTGGGCAGCGGCAGGCGCGAGGTGGTCGATCCCGACGCCCGCTCGTTCTGCGACGCCCTCCTGGCCCCGACCCCCGGCGCCCTGACCTGGCCGATCAACAGCCGCACCCTCACCGGCGTCGCCGCCGTCACCGACGCGGAAGTCGCCGAGGCCATGCGCTGGGCGTTTTCGAACCTGAAGCTGGTCGTCGAGCCCGGCGGCTGCGTGGCGCTCGCCGCCGCGCTCGCGGGCAAGATCGACCTCGCCGGCCAGACGGCGGCCATCGTGCTGTCGGGCGGCAATGTCGACCCGGCGGTGTTCGCGGGGGTGCTGGCGGCAAAGTGATCCTTCTCCCCTTGCGGGAGAAGGTGGCGGCCGAAGGCCGTCGGATGAGGGGTCTCTCAGAACTAAACGCTGCGAACGAGAGCTGCCCACTCATAGCAACTTGAAATTGTTCTCTATTTGTTCCATGCATGCTGCATGGCCGCCATCGCCCAAGCCCGTCACATGCGCCAAGCGCCCGTCGCCACCGAGCGCTTGCTGTGGACCCTCCTGCGCGACCGCAAACTCGACGGTCTGAAATTCAGGCGGCAAGTCCCCCTCGGCCGCTACATCGCCGACTTCGTCTGCTTCCGGCATCGCCTGATCATCGAGGCTGACGGGGTGCACCACGAGGATCGCGACCGGGATCTGGTTCGTGACGCCTGGCTGAGGGAGCAGGGCTTCCGCGTCATGCGGTTTCCGAACCGGGCCGTTCAGGACGATCGGGAAACCGTGCTGGCGGCCATACTGGAAGCCTGCGGTCGCTAGTTCGAGCCGTACGCGGCGGCGACTGCCTTCGACCCCTCATCCGACGGCCTGCGGCCGCCACCTTCTCCCGCAAGGGGAGAAGGAAGCCTGAGCACGCCCACTTTCCACTCAGCCCCCTAGCGGCGGTTAAAACCTGCCGCTAGGGTCCGCGGCCTCGAAACGAACCGCTCGAAAAGAGTAGCGACGATGAAACGCCTTCTCCTCGCCACGGCCCTGATCGCCGCGCCGATGCTCGGCTCCACAGCCGCTTGGGCGGCCGACGCGCCCAAGATCGATCCCGCCAAGCTGTCGCAGCACATCAAGGTGCTGTCCTCGGACGAATTCGAGGGCCGCGGCCCGGCCACGGAGGGCGAGAAGAAGACCGTCGCCTACATCACCCAGCAGATGCAGGCGATCGGCCTGGAGCCGGCCGGCGACGTCCAGAAGGACGGCAAGCGCGCCTGGACCCAGGACGTGCCGCTGGGCAAGTTCGAGATCAAGGGCCCCGTCAGCGCCCACATCATGACCGCCTCGAACCACATCAATCTGACCCAGGGCGAGCAGATCGCCATCCGCGCGGCCATGACCAATGTCGACGGCGTGTCGATCAAGGACGCCCCGCTGGTCTTCGCCGGCTACGGCGTCACCGCGCCCGAGCGCAACTGGGACGATTTCAAGGGCCTGGACGTCAAGGGCAAGATCGTCGTCGTGCTGATCAACGACCCGGACTTCGAGACGGGCGCCGGTGATTTCGGCGGCAAGGCCATGACCTATTACGGCCGCTGGACCTACAAGTACGAAGAAGCCGCCCGCCGCGGCGCCGCCGGCCTGCTGATCGTGCACGAGACCGCGCCGGCCTCCTACGGCTGGAACACGGTCAAGAACTCCAACACCAACACGATGTTCGACATCGTCCGCAAGGACCCCTCCAAGACCCACCCGGCCCTGGAAGGCTGGATCCAGCGCGACGTCGCCGTCGAGCTCTTCAAGCAGGCCGGTCTCGACTTCGAGGCCCTGAAGAAAGAGGCCCAGACCCGCGACTTCAAGCCGGTGGACCTGAAGGCGACCTTCTCGGCGTCCTACGCCGTCGATCACCAGGTCATCGTGTCGAAGAACATCGCCGGCCGCGTGAAGGGCGCCAAGTATCCCGACGAGACCATCGTCTACAGCGGCCACTGGGACCATCTGGGCGTCGGTCTGCCGGACGCTAAGGGCGACAAGATCTACAACGGCGCGGTCGACAACGCCGACGGCATCGCCGCCCTGCTGGAACTGGGCCGCGCCTTCAAGGCCGGCCCGGCGCCGCAGCGCTCGGTGCTGTTCCTGGCCGTGACGGCGGAAGAAAAGGGCCTGCTGGGCTCGGAATACTACGCCGCCAACCCGCTGTTCCCGCTGGCCAAGACCGTCGCCGACCTGAACATCGACGCCCTGTCGGCCGCGGGTCCCGCCAAGGACGTCACCACCTCGGGCGACGGCAAGGTTGATTTGCAGGACATGCTGGTGGCCAAGGCCAAGGAAGAGGGCCGCTACTTCACGCCCGATCCCACGCCGCAGGCCGGCCACTTCTACCGCTCGGACCACTTCCCCTTCGCCAAGCGCGGCGTGCCGGCGATCTCGGTCGGTTCGGGGAACGACCTCTACAAGGGCGGCAAGGAAGCCGGCGAGAAGGCCGAGGAAGACTACGTCACCAACCGCTACCACCAGCCGGCCGACGAATGGTCGCCCGACTGGGACCTGTCGGGCCAGGCCATGGACATCGGCCTGTTCTACAAGGTCGGCGCCGACCTCGCGAACTCGCGCGTGTGGCCCGAATGGCAGGCGGGTTCGGAGTTCAAGGACCTGCGCGACAAGACCAAGGCCGAACGGAAGTAATCTCCGCCGCGCCGTGAGATCCTCGCCTGGAGTTCATCCTCGGGCCGACCAGCGGTCGGACCCGGGGGACAAGCTCAGGGTGAGGATCTCGGTTGCGCCCGTTGCCGAGCGCGCGCCTTCAATGACGTATCACTAGCCCTCATCCTGAGCCTGTCGAAGGACGAGGGCGGACCCACTCACGCAACAATGACCGCCTCCGTTTTCGACCTCTTCAAGCTGGGCGTCGGCCCTTCCAGCAGCCACACCATGGGGCCGATGACGGCGGGGGTGATGTTCGTCGAGCGGCTGCGCGCCGCCGGCAAGCTGCCGCTCGTCGCCCGCGTCGAGACCCGGCTCTATGCGTCGCTGGCCCTGACCGGCAAGGGCCACGCCACCGACCGCGCCGTGATCCTGGGCCTGATGGGTTTCGCCCCCGCCCAGCTCGATCCCGACGCCGGCGAGGCCGCTCTGGCCGAGACCAAGGCGACGCAGTGGATGCTGCTGGGCGGCGAGGTCGGCATCGGCTTCGACGAGGCCCGCGACATCGTCTTCGCCGGCCACGAGCGCCTGCCCCAGCACCCCAACGCCCTGACCTTCACCGCCTACGACGCCGAAGGCGGCGTGCTGGCCGAGCGCACCTATTTCTCGATCGGCGGCGGCTTCGTGCGCGACGAGAGCGAGATGGGCCGCAATGCGCCGCCCGAGGAAGGTCCGGCCATCCCGTTCCCGTTCGAAAGCTCGGCCGACCTTCTGGAGCGGGCCGAACAGGCGGGCCTGACCATCGCCCAGGTGATGGCCGCCAACGAGCTGGCCCGGATGAGCGAGGCCGAGATGAACGCCGGCCTCGACCGCATCTTCGGCGCCATGGAGGCCTGCATCGACCGGGGCATGCGCGAGGAGGGGATCCTGCCCGGCGGCCTGTCGGTCAAGCGCCGTGCCCGCCAGATCCACCAGACCATCCTCGGCCGGATGGAGCGCCAGATGAGCGACCCGCTGGCGGCCATGGACTTCGTCAACCTGTGGGCCATGGCGGTGAACGAGGAGAACGCCGCCGGCGGCCGCGTCGTCACCGCCCCGACCAACGGCGCGGCGGGCCTGGTGCCGGCCGTGCTGCGGTTCTTCGTCCGCTTCCACAAGGGAACGCCCGAGCAGATCCGCATCTTCCTGCTGACGGCCGCCGCGATCGGCGCGCTCTACAAGAGGAACGCCTCGATCTCGGGGGCCGAGGTCGGCTGCCAGGGCGAGGTCGGCGTGGCCTGCTCGATGGCGGCCGGCGGCCTCTGCGCCGCCCTGGGCGGGACCAACGCCCAGATCGAGAACGCCGCCGAGATCGGCATGGAGCACAATCTGGGCCTCACCTGCGATCCGATCGGCGGCCTGGTGCAGATCCCCTGCATCGAGCGCAACGCCATGGGCGCGATCAAGGCCATCGACGCCGCGCGCCTGGCCCTGCTGGGCGACGGTCAGCATTCGGTGTCGCTCGACAAG
>JASGDR010000395.1:0-3197 GCA_047607095.1 Caulobacter sp. | reverse complement strand
GTCACGGTGCTGGACCGCACCCGCACCAACACCCTGGACCAGGGCGCGTTCTCGACCCTCGACAACCTGGTCGACACCGGCACCGGCACGGTGAAGGGCAAGGCCCGCTTCCCCAACACCGGCGGCAAGCTGTTCCCCAGCCAGTTCGTCAACGTGCGCATCCAGCTCGACACCATCAAGGACGCGGTCGTCGTTCCGGCCACGGCCGTGCGCCAGGGTTCGGACGGCTCGTTCGTCTGGAAGCTGAAGAGCGACCAGACCGTCACCAAGACCAAGGTCAAGACCGGCCAGTCGACCACGACCCAGGTGGCGATCACCGAGGGTCTCGCGATCGGCGACAAGGTCATCACCGAAGGCGGCGACCGCCTGACCGAGGGCGGCACGGTGCAGCTGCCGGGCCAGGCGGCCCAGCGCATGGGCGAAGGCAAGGGCAAGAAGGGCAAGGCCGGTCCCAACGGCGGCGGCGAAGGCCGTCGTCGTCCGGAATAATCGGGCGCCCAGCCGATGAACCCCTCGCGTCCCTTCATCCAGCGGCCGGTCGCCACGGCCCTGTTCATGGCGGCCATCGTGCTGGCCGGCCTGGTCGGCTTCAAGCTGCTGCCGCTGTCGGCCCTGCCGGAGGTGGACTACCCCACCATCCAGGTCCAGACCCTGTACCCGGGCGCGAGCCCCGAGGTGATGAGCCAGACCGTCACCGCCCCGCTGGAAAAGCAGCTGGGCGAGATGTCGGGCCTGACCCGCATGAGCTCGGTCAGCACGGCCGGGGCCAGCATCATCACCCTGCAGTTCAGCCTGGGCGAGACGCTCGACGTCGCCGAACAGGAAGTGCAGGCGGCGATGAACGCGGCGGACTCGCTGCTGCCGGCCGACCTGCCCGCCCCGCCGACCTACGCCAAGGTCAACCCGGCCGACGCGCCGGTGCTGACCCTGGCCATCACCTCCGACACCCTGCCGCTGACCGAGGTGCAGAACCTCGTGAACACCCGCCTGGCCCAGAAGATCAGCCAGGTCTCGGGTGTGGGCCTGGTGTCGCTCAGCGGCGGCCAGAAGCCGGCGATCCGCATCCAGGCCGACACCCAAGCCATGGCCTCCTACGGCCTGACCCTGTCGAACCTCGAGACCGCGA
Source organism: Caulobacter sp. (assembly GCA_047607095.1). Lineage (GTDB taxonomy): Bacteria > Pseudomonadota > Alphaproteobacteria > Caulobacterales > Caulobacteraceae > Caulobacter. The sequence goes on along the minus strand of JASGDR010000395.1, from coordinate 2,071 downwards.
TCAGCAACGCCAACGCCAACAGCGCCAAGGGCAGCTTCGACGGTCCGACCCGCACCTACACCATCAACGCCAACGACCAGCTGCTGACGGTCGACGACTATCTGAACCAGGTCGTCACCTACAAGAACGAGGCACCGGTGCGCATCCGCGACGTGGCCACCGTCGTTCAGAGCGCCGAGAACACCCGCCTGGGCGCCTGGGCCGGCGAGACCCCGGCCATCATCGTCAACGTGCGCCGCCAGCCCGGCGCCAACGTCATCCAGACGGTCGACGCCATCAAGGCCAAGCTGCCCGAGCTTCAGGCGGGCCTGCCCGCCACCCTGAAGGTCGAGGTGCTGGCCGACCGCACCACCGGCATCCGCGCCTCGGTCCACCACGTGGAGATGGAGCTGGTGCTGGCCGTGGTGATGGTCGTGCTGGTGATCTTCTTCTTCCTGCACTCGATACGGGCGACGATCATCGCCAGCCTGGCCGTGCCGATCTCGCTGATCGGCTCGTGCGGGGTGATGTACCTGCTGGGCTTCTCGCTGAACAACCTCAGCCTGATGGCCCTGACCATCGCGACCGGCTTCGTCGTCGACGACGCCATCGTCATGATCGAGAACATCATCCGCCACATGGAGAAGGGCGAGAAGCCGATGCAGGCGGCGCTGAAGGGCGCGCGCGAGATCGGCTTCACGATCATCTCGCTGACCATCTCGCTGATCGCGGTGCTGATCCCGCTGCTGTTCATGGGCGACGTGGTCGGGCGGCTGTTCCGCGAGTTCGCCATCACCTTGTCGATCACCATCCTGATCTCGGCCGTGGTGTCGCTGACCCTGACGCCGATGCTGTCGGCCCGCTGGCTGAAGAGCCACGAGGAAGAAAAGCCGAACCGGATCGGCCAAAAGACCCAGGTCCTGTTCGAGAAGATCGAGGCCCGCTACGAGGTCGCCCTGGCCTGGGTCATGGCCCGGCAGAAGGCGACGCTGGTCGTCGCCGTCGCCACCCTGGTGCTGACCGGCGTGCTCTACATGGTCATCCCCAAGGGCCTGTTCCCGACCCAGGACACCGGCCAGCTGCAGGCCCGCACCGAGGTCGAGCAGTCGGTGTCGTACGAGCGCATGGCGGGCCTGCAGCAGCAGGCGGCGCAGGCGATCCTCGCCGACCCGGCGGTGGAGAACGTCGCCTCGTTCATCGGGGTGGACGGCTCCAACAACAGCATGCTCCACACCGGCCAGATGCAGATCAACCTGAAGTCCGGCCGATCCGGCTCGCAGGAGAAGATCATGCAGCGGCTGCGCGACCGCGTGGCCGCGGTGCCGGGCGTCACCCTCTATCTGCAGCCGACGCAGGACCTGACGATCGACGCCGAGAGCGGCCCGACCCAGTACCGCCTGTCGCTGGAAGGCGCCGACACCGCCACCATCAAGGAATGGGCCGGCAAGCTGGCGGCGAAGCTGGCCACGGTGAAGGCCGTGCGCAACGTCTACAGCGACGCTTCGGCGACGGGGTCCGCGGCCTATATCGACATCGACCGCGACACCGCGGCCCGGCTTTCGATCACCGCCTCGGACATCGACGACGCCCTCTACAGCGCCTTCGGCCAGCGGATCGTCTCGACCATCTTCACCGAGACCAACCAGTACCGGGTGATCCTGGAGGCCAAGCCCGGCCTGCTGACCGACCCGGCCTCGCTGGGCAACCTGAACCTCAAGACCGGCGGCGGCTCGCCCGCCCCGCTGGCGGCCTTCTCGACCATCAAGGAACAGCAGGCGCCGCTGCAGGTGACCCACGTCGCCCAGTTCCCGGCCACCACCATCGGCTTCGACACTGCGTCCGGCGTGTCGCTGGGCCATGCGGTGGACGAGGTGCGAGCCGCGATCAAGGACATCGGCATGCCCTCGTCGGTGACCTACACCTTCCTGGGTGCGGCCGGGGCCTACGAGAACTCGCTGAGCAACCAGCTGTGGCTGATCCTGGCGGCCGTGGTCTGCGTCTACATCGTGCTGGGCGTGCTGTACGAGAGCTACGTGCACCCGCTGACCATCCTGTCCACGCTGCCTTCGGCCGGCGTGGGCGCGCTGCTGAT
>JASGDR010000394.1:0-3116 GCA_047607095.1 Caulobacter sp. | reverse complement strand
CGACGGCATCCGCGACGCGGGTGGGATTCCAATGGATTACCCGGTCCACCCGATCTTCGAGAACTGCCGTCGCCCGACGGCGGCGCTGGATCGGAACCTGTCGTATCTGGGCCTGGTGGAGACTCTGCACGGCTATCCGATCGACGCCGTCGTGCTGACCACCGGCTGCGACAAGACCACCCCGGCCGGCATCATGGCCGCCACCACGGTCAACATCCCGGCCATCGTCCTTTCCGGCGGCCCGATGCTGGACGGCTGGCACGAAGGCGAACTGGTCGGCTCGGGCACGGTGATCTGGCGCTCGCGCCGCAAGCTGGCGGCCGGCGAGATCGACGAGAACGAATTCATCGAGCGCGCGGCCAGCTCGGCCCCCTCGGCCGGCCACTGCAACACCATGGGCACGGCCTCGACTATGAACGCCGTCGCGGAAGCCTTGGGCCTGTCGCTGACCGGCTGCGCGGCGATCCCCGCCCCCTACCGCGAGCGCGGCCAGATGGCCTATCGCACCGGCCAGCGGATCGTCGACCTGGCCTATGAGGACATCAAGCCGAAGGACATCCTGATCAAGCAGGCCTTCGAGAACGCCATCGCCCTGGTGGCGGCGACCGGCGGCTCGACCAACGCCCAGCCGCACATCGCCGCGATGGCGCGGCATGCGGGGCTCGAAATCACCGCCGACGACTGGCGGGCGGCCTACGACATTCCGCTGATCGTCAACATGCAGCCGGCCGGCAAATACCTGGGCGAGCGCTTCCATCGGGCCGGCGGCGCGCCGGCGGTGCTGTGGGAACTGCTGCAGCAGGGCCGTCTGCACGGCGACGTGCTGACCGTCACCGGCAAGACCATGGGCGAGAACCTGCAGGGTCGCGAAACCAGCGACCGCGAGGTGATCTTCCCCTACGCCGAGCCATTGGCAGAAAAGGCGGGTTTCCTCGTTTTGCGCGGCAACCTGTTCGACTTCGCGATCATGAAGGCCAGCGTCATCGGCGCCGACTTCCGCGAGCGCTACCTGTCGACGCCGGGCCAAGAAGGGATCTTCGAAGCCCGCGCCATCGTCTTCGACGGCTCGGACGACTACCACGCGCGCATCAACGACCCGGCGCTGGCGATCGACGAGAAGTGCATCCTCGTCATCCGCGGCGCGGGTCCGATCGGCTGGCCCGGCTCGGCCGAGGTGGTCAACATGCAGCCGCCGGATCACCTGCTGAAGAAGGGGATCATGAGCCTGCCCACCCTGGGCGACGGGCGCCAGTCGGGCACCGCCGACAGCCCCTCGATCCTCAACGCCTCGCCCGAGAGCGCGGTGGGCGGCGGCCTGTCGTGGCTGCGCACCGGCGACACCATCCGCATCGACATCAACACCGGCCGCTGCGACGCGCTGGTGGACGAGGCCGTGATCGCCGAGCGCCGCAAGGAGGGGATCCCGGCCGTGCCGGCGACCATGACCCCCTGGCAGGAGATCTACCGCGCCCACGCTGGCCAGCTCGACACCGGCGGGGTGCTGGAATTCGCCGTGAAGTACCAGGACCTGGCGGCCAAGCTGCCCAGGCACAATCACTGACTCGGCGCGGCGGACCTCGCCCTTCGACAGGCTCAGGGTGAGGTCCTTCTGAACCGACGATCTGATTGAGACCCTCATCCTAAGCTTGCCGAAGGACGAGGGCCTCACTCTCCCCTCCCCCGAGGGCAAAAAAAGGAAGAGGAAGCTCCCGGATGTTCTCGCGCCGCCGCCTGATGGCCGCCGCCGCCAGCCTGACCGCGCTGCCGGCCCTGCCCGCCTTCGCCGCCGACCACAAGCGCGCCATCGCGCTCGACCTCGCCAAAGCCACGACGCCGGTCGATCGCTTCTTCGATCTCTCGATCGGCTCGGACTATCCCGGCACCCTGCTGCGCGACGACAGTCTCTCTCAGCTGAAGACGGCGTCCGACGAGCTGAAGTTCCGCTACATCCGCTTCCACGCCATCTTCCACGACGTTCTGGGCACGGTGAAGAAGGGCGCGGACGGCAAGATCGTCTACGACTGGACCAAGATCGACCAGCTCTACGACCGCCTGCTGGCCATGGGGCTGAAGCCCTTCATCGAGCTGGGCTTCACGCCGGAAGCCATGAAGACCTCGGACCTGACGATCTTCTGGTGGAAGGGCAATACCTCGCACCCACAGTTCGAGCCCTGGGCGCATCTGATCGACGCCTTCGTGAGGCGCCTGCGCGCCCGCTACGGCGAGGCCGAGGTGCGCACCTGGTTCTTCGAGGTCTGGAACGAGCCCAATCTCGACGGCTTCTGGGAAAAGGCCGATCAAAAGGTCTATTTCGACCTCTATGCGCTGACCGCCAAGACCATCAAGGCGATCGACCCGACCTTGCGCGTGGGCGGCCCGTCGACGGCGGGCGCGGCCTGGGTTCCGGAGTTCCTGGCCTATTGCAAGACCAACGATGCGGCGGTCGACTTCGTCACCACCCACACCTACGGCGTCGAGGGCGGCTTCCTCGACGAGAACGGCAAGGACGACACCAAGCTGTCGCCCTCCCCCGACGCCATCATCGGCGACGTGCGCAAGGTGCGGGCCGAGATCGAGGCCTCGGCCTATCCGGGCCTGCCGCTCTACTTCACCGAATGGAGCACCAGCTACACGCCGCGCGACCCGGTGCACGACAGCTATCACAGCGCCGCCTACATCCTGGCCAAGCTGAAGGGCGTCAAAGGGATCGTCCAGGGCATGAGCTACTGGACCTACAGCGACCTCTTCGAGGAACCCGGCCCGCCCACCGCGCCGTTCCAGGGCGGTTTCGGCCTGATGAACCCGGAGGGCATCCGCAAGCCCTCGTGGTTCGCCTACAAATACCTGGCGGCCCTGCGCGGCAAGGAAGTTCCGTCCACGGACAATTCGGTTCTCGCCTCGGTGGACGGCGGCAAGGTCGCCGCCCTGGTGTGGGACTTCACCCAGCCGGTGCAGCCCACCAGCAACCGCTCGTTCTACACCAAGGTCCAGCCGACGACCGACGCGCCGGGCGCGGCGCTGAGCATCGCGGGCCTGAAGCCCGGCCGCTATCGCCTGAAGGCCCAACGCACCGGCTTCCGCGCCAACGACGCCTACACGGCCTATCTGGAAATGGG
>JASGDR010000393.1:0-3765 GCA_047607095.1 Caulobacter sp. | reverse complement strand
GTCAGCAGGTGCGCGAGGGCGAGATCGTCTGCGTGCTCGAGGCCATGAAGATGCAGAACATCCTCCGCGCCGAGCGCGACGGCGTCGTCAAGGCCGTCAACGCCCGGCAAGGCGACTCCGTCGCCGCAGACCAGGTCCTCGTGGAGTTCCAATGAGCCTTCACGAGCTTTCCATTCCCGGCCCACGGACAAAGGCGGCCATCGCCCTGGCCGAGCGCCGTCGCCGCGCCCAGACAAGCCTTCGCAAGGGAGTTTCGATGCCTGCCGTTCACACCGCCGCCGCCCCGAGCGTCATGGTCCCCGCCCCGCGCTTCACCCTGCGCGCCTCGGAGATCCCGATCGGCGCCGTCGCCGAGCAGCTGGGCCTGACCCTGCGCGCCATCCGCCACTATGAGGAGATGGGCCTGATCGCCTGCGGGCGCGGCCCCAAGAACGTCCGCACCCTGGGCCAGGCGGCGCGGGCGCGGCTGTCGGCCATCGCCGACCTCAGGGCCCTGGGCCTGCCGATCTCGGAAATCGCCGAATTGCTGGGCGAGGACGGGGCGTGCCCCGACCGGCTGAAGGCCCGGCTGCGCGCGCAGCTGGAGGCGCTGGACGCGCGGCGGAGCGCGATCGCGGGGTATTTGTCGGGGCTGTAGCCAAGGAACCTCCCCCTCTGGGGGAGGCGGCCGAAGGCCGGTGGGGGGAAGTTTTCAGCTTCCGAGGCGGCTGTCGATTTCGAATTCACTCCCCCCACCGATCGCTTCGCGATCACCTCCCCCACAGGGGGAGGTTCCTTCGGGTTTGAACTTCGCGCGCCCTACCCCCGCACCAGCTCGCGCATGGCCTTGTCGAGCCCGTCGATGGTCAGCGGGAACATGCGGTCGTTCATCAGCTGCTTCATGACGCCGATCGACTGGGTGTAGTCCCAGTGGCGCTCGGGCGTGGGGTTCAGCCAGATGCAGCTCTGGTAGATGTCGGTGACCCGGCTCATCCAGATGGCGCCGGGCTCTTCGTTCCAGTGCTCGACGCTGCCGCCCGGATAGGTGATCTCGTAGGGGCTCATGGTGGCGTCGCCGACGAAGATCACCTTGTAGTCGGCCGGGAACTTGTGAAGCACCTCCCAGGTCGGGACCTTCTCGGTGTGCCGGCGCTTGTTGTCCTTCCACACGCCTTCGTAGAGGCAGTTGTGGAAGTAGTAGAACTCCAGGTTCTTGAACTCGGTCTTGGCGGCGGAGAACAGCTCCTCGCAGAGCTTGATGTGACCGTCCATCGAACCGCCGATGTCGAAGAAGATCAGCACCTTGATGGCGTTGCGGCGCTCGGGGCGCAGCTGGATGTCGAGATAGCCCTTCTCGGCCGTGCCGCGGATGGTGCCGTTCAGGTCCAGCTCCTCGGCCGCGCCGGTGCGGGCGAACTTGCGCAGCCGCCGCAGGGCCACCTTGATGTTGCGGGTGCCCAGTTCGACGCTGTCGTCGAGGTTCTTGTATTCGCGCTTGTCCCAGACCTTCACGGCCCGCCCGTGGCGGCTCTTGTCCTGGCCGATGCGCACGCCTTCGGGATTGTAGCCGTTGTTGCCGAAGGGACTGGTTCCGCCCGAGCCGATCCACTTGTTGCCGCCCTGGTGGCGCTCCTTCTGCTCGGCCAGGCGCTCCTTCAGCGTTTCCATCAGCTTCTCGAAGCCGCCCATGGCCTCGATCTGGGCCTTCTCCTCGTCGGTGAGGAACTTCTCGGTCAGGGCCTTCAGCCATTCCTCGGGAATGTCGGCGGTGATCCCCTCGCCCACCGTCTCCAGCCCCTTGAAGACGTGGCCGAACACGCGGTCGAACTTGTCGAGGTTCTTCTCGTCCTTCACCAGGCTGGCGCGCGACAGGAAGTAGAAGTCGTCGATCGAGCGCTCGATGACGCCCTTGTCCAGCGCCTCCATCAGCAGCAGGTACTCGCGCAGGGACACCGGCACCTTGGCCTGGCGCAGCTCGGAGAAGAAACGGAGGAACATCGGCGGCTTCTTGCTGCGGGGTCTCGAACGTCTGTTTGGCAGAATGGGCCGATCCCTGCCTGGACGCAATGTGGCAAGCAATGGCGCGTGGCCCTCGTCCTTCGACAGGCTCAGGATGAGGACCATTTCAGGCTCGGCGATGCAGTAGAGAACCTCACCCTGAGCCTGTCGAAGCATGCCCTTGGGCGGGCCGCGAGGCGCGACCCGAGGGGGCGAGGTTCTCGCTTGGCCCAAGCGCCAGGGACCCAAGTTATCCACTCTTTCCTTGAGCCTTCGCCTTACCGGGCGTAACCCGTGCGCCGTGTCCGATCCCGCCCCAGATCCGCGCCCGGCGCCCGCTCTCGAAACCGAAGCGCCCGCCCCGTCCCCCTGGACCACCCGCCTCGTCTCCCTGGCCGTCGCCAGCGCGCTCCTGATGGAGTTCATCGACTCCACGGCCCTGTCGACCGCCCTGCCGCGCCTGGCGGAGGCCTTCGCGGCCGACCCGATCCACCTGAAACTGGCGCTGACCTCCTACATTCTGGCCCTGGCGGTGTTCACCCCGGCCAGCGGCTGGGCGGCCCAGCGCTATGGCGCGCGAAGGGTGTTCCTGCTGGCGATGCTGGTGTTCCTGACCGGTTCGGCGCTGTGCGGCCTGTCGCAGAACCTGGCCCAGCTGGTCGGCGCGCGGGTGGTCCAGGGGATCGGCGGGGCGATGATGACGCCGGTGGCGCGGCTGATCGTCGTCAGCTCCACGCCCAAGGACAAGCTGATCAGCGCCATGGGCTGGTTCACCATGCCCGCCATGGTCGGACCGCTGATCGGGCCGCCGATCGCCGGCTTCGTGCTGTCGATCGCCGACTGGCCGTGGATCTTCTACCTGAACCTGCCGATCGGCCTGGTGGGCGCGATCGCCGTGCGCCGCTTCGTACCCAAGGGCGCGCCCGACCCCGAGGCCGGCCGCTTCGACACCCTGGGCTTCATCCTGAGCGCGGTCGCCCTGTCGGGCCTGATCGGCCTGGCCGAGACGGCGGGCCTTTCCATGCTGCCGCCCCTGGCGCAGGCGGCGCTGCTGGTGGTGTCGCTCGGCGCGGGCTGGATCTATCTGCGCCACTGCCGGGCGCAGGCCAGGCCGATCCTCGACCTGACCCTGATGCGCTATCCGACCTTCCGCGCCAGCCTGATCGGCGGCACCTTCGTGCGGCTGGGCATCGGGGCCAGCCCCTTCCTGATGCCCCTGCTGCTGCAGGTGGCGCTGGGCTGGAGCCCGCTGAAGGCCAGCGCCGTAACCATCGCCACCGGGGCCGGCGTGCTGGTGGCCCGGCCGTTCGCCAGTTCGCTGCTGAAGCGCTACGGCTTCCGCACGGCGCTGGCGGTGTTCGTGGTCGCCACCGCGATCATGACCGCCGTCCCGGGCCTCTTCACCGCCTCGACGCCGATGGGGCTGATGATCGCCCTGCTGCTGGTCGGCGGCTTCGCCCGATCGAGCCAGTTCATCGCCGCCAACACCATCGCCTACGCCGACGTGCCTCAGGAACGGGTGGCGGCGGCCTCGACCCTGGCGGCGGTCAGCCAGCAGGTCGGCCTCGCGCTCGGCGTCAGCTTCGGCGGCCTGATGCTGCACCTGACGCGCGGCGCCGGACACCTGACGCCGGGCAGCTTCGTCTGGCCGTTCGCCGCGATCGGCCTGGTGACCCTGCTGGCCCTGCCGGTCTATCTGCGGCTGGACAAGGACGCGGGCGCCAACATCAGCGGGCGGTAGAGAACCTCCCCCTCTGGGGGACCATTGCGAAATTGGCTGGCTGTGAT
>JASGDR010000392.1:0-4227 GCA_047607095.1 Caulobacter sp. | reverse complement strand
GTTCGGTCGCGGTCAGGCCCTTGATCTGGGTGGTCGTCAGCGCCGCGATCGAGGTCGTGGTCAGGGCGCTGATCTGGGTGGTGGTCATCGCCCCGAGCTGGGTCGAGGTCAGGCCCGACAGCTGGGTGGCGGTCAGCGAGGCCAGCTGTTCGGTCGACAGGCCCTTGATCTGCGTCGTCGTCAGCGAGCCCAGCTGCACGGCCGACAGCGCCGCGAACTGGGCGCTGGTCAGTTCGCCGAGCTCGGTGGCGGTGAAGCCCCGCAGCTGCTGGGTGGTCAGGGCGGCGATCTCGTCGGCCCCGAAGGCCTCGATCTGGTCCTCGATCAGCACCGCCAGCTGCGAGGAACTGAACGACATCTGCCCGACCGACAGGGCCGAGATCTGGGTCGTGGTCAGCGCCGCGACCTGGGTCGTCGTCAGATAGGTGATCTGGGTCGACGAGAGCGCCTGGATCTCTTCGACCGTGAAGGCCTGGATCTGGTCGGTCGTCAGCGACTTGATGTCGGTCTTGGTGAGGGCCGAGACCGCGGTCGTGGTCAGCGCCGAGATCTGGGCGGCGCTCAGGGAAGTGACGTAGGAGCTCACGGCCGGCGGCTTTCGCCGGAAACGACGTCGAATCTCGACCCTGCCGCGGTGTTCTCCAGACCCAAAAGCCCCAGCTTTCCAGAACGGCCGCAAGGGCGGCCAGCCTAAGTGCTCACGCACATGCCGGTGATTTCATGGGGCGGGTTTTGCTGGGCGACGTCACTGGCGACACAAATCGCAACCTGTCGCGATACAAAGGCGCGCGGTGGTGGATAAGGGCGCGACCGTGGTCTCTGGATCTTATGGCGGGATTATGAGCGCCCGTCGATCCAGGTTCTGAGGACGTTGTGGCGGGTGTCGAGGAGGACGAGGTCGGCGGCCATGCCGGGGGCGATGGAGCCGCGGGCGCGCGACAGGCCCAGGAAGGCGGCGGGGGCGGCGGCGGCCATCATGACGGCGTCCTCGAGGGAGAGGCCGAGCATGGTCATGGCGTTGCGGACGGCGCCGATCATGTCGAGGTCGGAGCCGGCCAGGGTGCCGCCGGGGCCGACGCAGACGCCGTTCTCGACGGTGATCTGCCGGCCCTGGAGGATGAAGCGCTTGTCGGCCATGCCCACGGTCGGCATGGCGTCGGTGACCAGCATGAAGCGGTCCAGCGGCCGGGTGCGCAGGGCGATGCGCAGGGTGGCCGGGTCGACGTGGCGGCCGTCGACGATGATCCCGCACCAGGCGCTCAGGCTCTCCAGGGCCGCGCCCACCGCGCCGGGGGCGCGGCTGGTCAGGGGCGACATGGCGTTGAAGAGATGGGTGAAGCCGGTCAGCCCCGCGTCGAGGGCGGCGCGGACGGTCTCGTAAGCCGCGTTGGTGTGGCCGGCGGCCACGACGACGCCGGCCCCGGCTAGGCGGGCGACCATGTCGGGCGTGGTGGTCTCGGGAGCCAGGGTGACCAGGGTCCGGCCGCGCTTCAGCGACGACAGCAGGGCGACCGCCTCCTCGTCGAGGACGCGGAACTTGTCGGCGTCGTGGATGCCCTTGCGCTGCGCGTTGAGGAACGGGCCCTCGATGTGCACGCCCAGGACGCCGGGCACGCCCGCTTCGATGGCCTGTTCGGTGGCCCGCATGGCCGCGTCGACCACGTGCAGGTCGTCGCTGATCAGGGTGGGCAGGAAGCCGGTCGTGCCGTAGGGGCGGTGGGCCGCGCCGATGGCGGCGATGGTCTCCACGCTGGGGGCGTCGTTGAAGAGGACCCCGCCGCCGCCGTTGACCTGGGTGTCGATGAAGCCGGGAACCAGCAGGCCGCCGGCAAGGTCCTCGACGGCGGCGTCGGCGGGAACCTCGGCCTGGTCGACCAGGCCGGCGATCAGGCCGTCCCGCACCAGCAGGGCCCGGCCGTCGACGATCCCGGCGGGGGTCAGGATCCTGGCGTTCGCAAGGGCCTTCACGGGGGCGGTGGCGGGCGTGGGCATCAGACGGTCTTGGTCACCTTGTTGAGGTGGGGCGGGCTGTCGGGGTCGTAGCCGCGCGCCACCGACAGGCCCGCGGCCATGCGGTAGAAGCTCTGCACCAGCAGGATCGGCTCCAGCAGCGGGTGGCCGCAGGCGTAGGGCAGGGCGCTGGCCCCCTCCACGGAACCGCCGGCCAGCAGCACGGTCGCGCCGCGCTCGGCCAGGCCCCGCGCCATCGCCAGCGTGCTGTCGCGGGTCTCGTCCCGCTGGGCGAAGACCAGGGCCGGGAAGCCGTCCTTGACCAGGGCCATGGGGCCGTGCAGCACCTCGGCGGCGCTGAAGGCCTCGGCGTGCAGGCCGCAGGTCTCCTTGAACTTCAGGGCCGCCTCCTGGGCGATCCCGAAGCCGACGCCGCGGCCCAGCACATAGAGGTTGGCCGCGCCGGCCAGGGCCTCGACCCCGGCGCTCCAGTCCTGCTCCCAGGCGGCCGCCAGGCCGGCGGGAAGGGCGTCCAGCGCCGCCGTCAGCTCGGCGTCTTCCGTCCAGGCCGCCACCAGGTGGGCGATGGCCGCCAGGGCGGCGATGTAGGACTTGGTGGCCGCCACGCTGAGCTCGGGGCCGGCGTGCAGCGGCAGCACCGCGTCGGCCAGCCGGGCCAGGGGCGAGGCCTCGTCGTTGACCAGGGCCACGGTGAAGGCGCCGCCGGCCTTGGCGGCCTCGACGGCGGCCAAGAGGTCCGGGCTCTTTCCCGACTGCGAGATCGCCAGGTAGAGCACGCCCTCCAGGTCCTGAGGCGCGGCGTAGACCGACGACACCGACAGCGCCGCCGACGAGGTCAGCACGCCCGCGCGGGTCTCGATCAGGTACTTGGCGAAGGTGGCCGCATGGTCGCTGGAGCCGCGCGCGCAGGTGACCACGGCCCGCGGCGGGGACCCGCGCAGCCGCCGGGCGATCGCCGCCACGGCCGCCGCATTGGCCGCCAGCTGCCGCCCCGCCGCCGCCGAGGCCTCACCGGCCTCCTGGTACATGCGCGTCGCCTCGGGCGTCAGGGCTTGGAAATGGGAAAGCGGCTGCGCCGTCACGGGGCGTACTCCAGGACTCTCATGCGAAATGGGGGGATCAGGCGGCGGGGTCGTTGAGTTCGGCCACGAAGTCGTAGGTGTCGCCGCGGTAGTAGGACTGGGTCACTTCCACGGCCCGGCCGTCCTTGAGGAAGCCGCGTCGCTCGACCAGCAGGCCGGCGTCCTTGGCCTTCACGCCCAGCAGGCCGGCGTGCTGCGGGGTGATCAGCACCGCGCGCAGGCGCTGCAGGGCCCGCACCGGGCGGTAGCCGGCGTCGGCCATGGCCTCGTACAGCGAATGTTCCACCACCTCGGCCGAGGGCAGGGCGAAGGCGGCGATAGTCGAATATTCGACGGCCATCGGGGCGCCGTCGGCGTAGCGGATACGGTGGAAGCGGTAGACCGGCGTGCTCGGCGACAGGCCCAGGGTCAGCGACTCCTCGGGCGTGACCGCGCCTTCCATCTTGGCCAGCCACTCGCTGTGCGGGCTGCGGCCGCGCGAGATCATGTCCTCGGTGAAGCAGGTCAGCTTGGAGAAGTTCTTCTCGACCCGCGAGGCGACGAAGGTGCCCGCGCCCTGGCGGCGCGTCAGCAGGCCTTCGCTGACCAGGCCCTCCAGCGCCTTGCGCACGGTGATGCGCGAGACGTTGAAGTCTTCGGCCATGTCGCGCTCGGGGGGCAGGGCGTCTTCGGGCGTCAGAATCTTGTGCTGGATCGCGTCGCGCAGGGCGCGCTGGAGCTGCAGGTAGAGCGGCGCGGAGGCGCTGGTCTCGATCGGGCCGATGCGTTCGGAGAGCAGCATGGGTTAGATTTCCGTCCCGAGCAGAGCCAGGCGCCGCGTTTCGGGGCATCTCACTGCGCACATACCAATCTAAGTCCTTTTTGCCCGCCGCCGTGATCCGATAATTCGCACCAGGGCCATAAATCGCTTTTGTGTCAAACGATTTTCCGCTTCCAGATCGGGCTCTCGATTTTTGAGTGGTATTAAAATGGCATCTATGCTCAGCCTTAAGTCAGGGGATGCAAGCGCGCCGAGACCGGCCGCGCCGCAACACGTTCCGGGGGAGTCGCCGATGTCCAGTCTGGTGCTTTTGTCGCCTGTTGCGGGTTGGGCGGGATCGTTGGAGGAGGTTCCGGACGCGGTGTTCGCGGGACGGATGCTGGGTGACGGGGTGGCGATCGATCCGGTGGGGTC
>JASGDR010000391.1:0-4520 GCA_047607095.1 Caulobacter sp. | reverse complement strand
CCTCCGCCGGCGCTTTCGCTAGAAGTTGTACTTCAGGGCGACCGTGTAGTTACGCGGCGCGCCGTAGCGGTATTGGCTGAAGTAGCTGATCTGGCTGTAGTAGGTCTCGTCGAACAGGTTATCGACGTTGGCCTGCACGGACAGGTTCTCGTTGATCTCGTAACGAGCCATCAGGTTCGCCAGCGCGAAGGCCTTCTGCTCGATCCGGCCGCTGCCGGAGACCGAGTAGATGGTGTCGCGCCAGTTGACGCCGCCGCCGACGGTCAGGCCGTCGAGCGCGCCCGCGAACTTGTAGGTCGAGAACACGGTGAAGCTCTTGCGCGGCTGGTCGGTGTTGACCTTGGCGCCGTCGGCGTCTTCGACTTCGAACTGGGCGTAGTTGGCGCTGACGTTCCAGCCCGGCGTGATGCGGCCCAGCAGCTCCAGCTCGAAGCCGGTGCTCTCGGCGCCGTCGGCCGGCGCATAGGCCTGCTCGGTCGGGTTGCCGGTGACGAACTCGCCCGTCGCCTGACCCACGCCGTCCTGCTGGATCTTGAAGACCGCGATGGTCGACTGCAGCACGTCGCCGAAGAACGCGCTCTTGAGGCCCAGCTCGTAGGCCTTGCCGGTGACCGGATCGAGCACGTTGCCGCCGACGTCACGATAGTTCTGCGGCTGGAAGATCTCGGTGTAGCTGCCGTACAGGCGGTGCGCCGGGGTCAGGTCGTAGAGCACGCCGACATACGGGATGACGACGTTGTCCGACGAGTAGTTCTCGGCGGTGCCGCCGTTGATGCCGCTGCGCTTCCAGGATGAGATCCGCGCGCCGCCGACCACCTTCAGGGCGTCGGTGACGTTGAGACGGGTGGCGGCGAAGAAGCCGCTCTGCTCGGTCTCGTTGTCGGTGTACTGCGTCGGCGTCGACGAGAACTCCGGCATCGGGAAGTTGCCGTCCCAGGTGTAGATGCTGGTCGCCGGCAGGAAGGCGTTGGCGCCGCCAGCCTGATAGTAGACCACGTTGGACTTCTGGACGCTGCGCAGGGCGCCGACGGTGAAGTCATGCTCGCGGCCGAACAGCGAGTAGTCGCCGTGCAGCTGGATGTCGAAGCTGTCCTGGGTGGTCTCGCCCTTGCTCTTGTAGGGCCAGGTGTACAGGCCGACGCCGGTGGTGCGGTCGATCGTGCCGTACAGGTACAGCAGCTGCGAGTCCTGCTCGTTGATCAGGCGGTTGTAGTTGAACGAGACCTTCCAGCCGTTGGCGAAGCTGTGCGTCAGGTTGGCGAAGTAGTTGGTGTTGGTGGTGTCCCAGTACGACCAGTTGGCGGCCGTGTTGGTCGAGATCGGCAGGTTGGTGCGACCGCCGTCGGTGTAGAAGCTCGGCAGCGAGCCCCAGAAGGCGGCGTTCGGCGTGGTGACCTGTTGGCTGGCGCCGACGCGCAGCAGGGTGGCGTCGGTCAGGTCGGCCTCGGCGACGCCGTAGAGCACGTGCTTCTCGGTCGTCTGGCGATCGAAATAGGTGTCGCCCTTTTCGTACTTGGCCACGAGGCGGCCGCGGATCCGGCCGTCATTGATCGCGCCCGACACGTCGGTCTCAATCCGGCGGCGATCCCAGCTGCTCAGCGAGCCGGTGACCGAGCCCTTGAATTCGCGGGAGTCGGCGTGCTTGCGCACCAGGTTGATCGAAGCCGAGGGATCGCCGGCGCCGGTCAGCAGGCCCGTGGCGCCGCGGACGATTTCGATGCGCTCGTAGATCGAGACGTCGGCGACGGTCTCGCCGGAGTCGCCGGCGAGGCTCCACGACAGCGGCACGCCGTCGATCTGGTAGTTCTTGATTTCGAAGCCGCGGGCGTTGAACACGTTGCGGACGTCGTCGACCTCGACCATCGAAACGCCGGCGGTGTTGCGCACGACGTCGGCGATCGTCGACAGATTTTGGTCCTCGATGCGCTGGGCGGTGATCACCGTGACCGACTGCGGCGTCTCGCGCAGGGTCAGGCCGAGGCCCGTCGCCGTGTCGACACGGCTGTTGACGGTATAGGAACCGGTGACGACCACGCCTTCGACGTCGGTGGCGTCGTTCTTGGCGGCGTCCTGCGCCGTGGTCTGGGCGGCAGCGGTCGAGGCGAGCGCCATAAAGGCCGCGCTCGCAAGCAGCGTCGTCTTGAAGATCATTATCCCCACCTTCTCGTTGAAGCCCCCGCGCGCTTCGCGCTGTCAGGGGGCGACCCGGCCGAACGGGAGGGCCGAGCGGGGGAGACTCTAGCCAATCGGCGATGCATTTGCAAATGACTCGCAATGCTTGCCGATAGGGGCCGGCTCGCGGCATGTCAGGCGCGCCGCGAGCTCGGCCAGACGACGGGCGACCGCCCTCGCCTACAGGGGCGCGGAAGCCGGCGGGAACGGCGCGCGCGTCCCGTCCAGCTTGATCACCGCGCCGCGATGCATGACGAAATCGACCTGCTCCAGTCGATGCACGTCCTCGAGCGGACTGCCCTTCACCGCGACGATGTCGGCGTCCATGCCCGGCGTCAGCGCCCCGATGCTGTCGGAGCGGCCGAGCAGCGAGGCGGCGTTGACCGTCGCCGCCGAGATCGCCTGCATCGGCGTCAGGCCTCGCTCGACCAGCAGGGCGAACTCGCGGGCGTTGTCGCCGTGCACCGAAACGCCGCTGTCGGTGCCGAAGGCGATTTTCACCCCGGCGCGGATGGCCCGTTCATGGTTGGGCACGGCCGAGCGCCCCTCCCCCACCTTGGCCGCGGCCGCCGGCCCCAGCTGCCCCGCCCTGGCCTGGGCCAGGGTCGCGACCGGCGCCAGCATGGTCGGCACCAGGAAGGCGTCCTTTTCCTTGAACAGACGGATGGTCTCGTCGTCCAGGAAGGTGCCGTGCTCCACCGAGTCGACGCCCGCCAGCAACGCGGCCTTGGTCCCCTCCATGGCGTGGCTGTGGGCGGTGACCTTGCGGCCGAAGGCGTGGGCGGTCTCGACGATCGCCCTCATCTCCTCGGGCGTCATCTGGCGTCCGAGGCCGCCGGAGACGTTAGAGGTCACGCCGCCGGTGGCGGCGAACTTGATGACCAGCGCCCCCAGCGCGATCTGCCGGCGCACGGCCCGGCGGCAGTCGTCGGGTCCGTCGCAAACATTGATCTGATGCAGCTCGACCGCGTCGGAGACCTGCTCGCGCAGGCCGTTGCGGCCGTCGCCGTGGCCGCCGGTCACCGAGATCATCTGGCCGGCGTTGACGATCCCGGGTCCGACCACGTCGCCGCGATCGACGGCGTCGCGCAGGGCGCGGATCGACCGCGGATCGGAGCCCAGGTCGCGCACGGTGGTGAAGCCCGCCTCGACCGTGGCGCGGGCGCTCATCTGCATGGTCACGAACACGTCCTGGACGTCGCGGCCGCTGGCGTCCATCCGGGCCAGAAGCGGATTGCCCCGACCGTTAAGGTGGACGTGGCTGTCGATCAGCCCCGGCAACACGAAGCGGTCGCGCAGGTCGATGACCCGCGCGCCGGCCGGCGCCGCGGCGAAACCGGCCCGCACCTCGGCCACCTTGCCGTCGCGGACCACCACCGTCGAAGGACCGCGCGGCGCCGTCCCCGGCCGGTCGAGCAGCGCGCCGGCCAGGACGTAGGTCTCGGTGCGGTCCAGCGGCTGGGCCGGGGTCGCCGCCGGGGCGCCGAGGATGGCGGCCGCCAGGGCGGCCGCGGAGATCCTGCGCATCATGCTTTCCTCCCTCAGAACCGCATGGTCGCCGACAGCGCATAGCGCCGGCCCAGCACGTCGTAGGTCGAGGGATAGGTGTTGCCGGCGTTGAACGACGAGGGACCGGCGTTGGCCCCGACGATCGGCGGCTGGCGATCGAACAGGTTTTGGATCCCGAGGGTCAGCGTGACGTCGTTCGGCAGGTTGGCGCGCGTCGTCAGGTCGAAATAGTTCGCCGCCTTGATGCGGGCGAACTGCGGCAGCACCGCCGTCGACCCCAGGGGCTCGTACTTCACCTCGTCGATATAGCGCCACAGCAGCGAGGCGTCGTAGCGGCCCAAGCTGAGAGTGGTGCGCTGGTTCCAGCTGATCTTGGGCTGGATGGCGCCGTTGGTCGTGGCGTTGAAGCCGAAGGCGTTGCAGTTGGTGCTGTAGTACCCGGCGCACTCGCGGTTCACCGAGGTCGGGGTGGCCTGGAACTTCGACGAGTTGGTCCAGTTGCCGCTGAAGCCGACATCGAGCTTGGCGAAACCCAGGTCGCGCCGGTAGCCGATCGTCAGGTCGACGCCGTCGGTCTCGATGACCCCCAGGTTCGACAGGCGCAGCGGCAAGCCCGCGGTGTTGCTGACCGGGCCCGACAGCTGACCGGTCAGCGGATTGCGCCGGATGGCCGTGCAGGCCGCCGTCACCGCCAGGCTCGGATTGGCCGAGCCGAAGCAGGCGTCGATGGCGTCGCCGATGGTCGGGGTGGTGATCGCGTCGGTGATGCGGATGTCGTAGTAGTCGACCGTGACGGTCAGGCCCGGAACGAAGCGCGGCTGCAGCACCACGCCCACGGT
>JASGDR010000390.1:0-5912 GCA_047607095.1 Caulobacter sp. | reverse complement strand
GTGGTCCAGGCGGCGCGGGCGTTTGACGAGCGGTTGGGGGAGATAGTGAAGGCGTCGGGGCGTTGAACTGGAACCTCCCCCTGTGGGGGAGGTGATCGCGTAGCGATCGGTGGGGGGCGCAATTGCGAACCTGCCGATGCACCGGAATCTGAAAACGGCCCCCCACCGGCCTTCGGCCGCCTCCCCCACAGGGGGAGGTTCCCTTTGTGCTCCATATACTATAGGGGGGTATGCTATGGCTCACCTCTCCACCGACAACGACGCCCTGCTCAAGCGCGTCCGCCGCATCGCCGGCCAGGTCGCGGCGATCGAACGCGCGATCGCCGATGACCACGACTGCGCCAAGACCCTGCACCTCGTGGCCGCCACCCGCGGCGCGCTGAACGGCCTGCTGGACGAGATCGTCGAGGCCCACCTGCGCGAGCACGTGGCCGCTCCGGGCCTGACCGACGCCGAGCGCGAAAAGGGCGCGGCCGAGGTGATCGAGGCCTTCCGCCGCTATTCCAAATGAGTTCCGACATGACCGCCGTCACCGCGCCTCCGCACCAGCACGAACACGTCTTCCTGGCCGCCGACCACGACGCCAACGCCCGCCGCACCCTGTGGGTAGTGGCGCTGACCGCCGTGATGATGGTGGTCGAGATCCTGGCCGGCTGGTGGACCGGATCGATGGCGCTGCTGGCCGACGGCTTCCACATGGCCACCCACGCCGGGGCCTTGGCCGTCGCGGCCGCCGCCTACGCCTATGCCCGCAAGCACGCGGCGAGCCGCCGCTACAGCTTCGGCACCGGCAAGGTCGGCGACCTGGCCGGGTTCGCCTCGGCCCTGGTGCTGGCGGTGATCGCGATCGGCGTGGGCGTGGAGTCGGTGCGCCGCCTGTTCGAGCCCTCGTCGATCGCCTTCATGGAGGCCATCGTCATCGCCGCGGTCGGTCTGCTGGTGAACCTGGCCAGCGCGGCCTTGCTGTCGGGCGGACACCACCACGGCCATCACCATGGTCACGATCACCATCATGGCCACGACCATGCGCACCACGACCACGGCCACCACGGTCATCACGGCCACGACAACAATCTGCGCTCGGCCTACATGCACGTGCTGGCCGACGCCCTGACCTCGGTGCTGGCCATCGTCGCCCTGATCGCCGGCCGTCAGTTCGGCTGGACCTGGATGGATCCGATCATGGGCGTGGTCGGGGCGGTGGTCATCGGCCGCTGGGCGATCGGCCTGATGCGCGACACCGCCGCCGTGCTGCTCGACGCCACCGACGACCACGTCGCCGAGGAGGTGCGCGAACTGGTCGAAGGGCCGGGCGACGGCCGCATCCTCGACCTGCACGTCTGGAAGGTGGGCCCCCAGGCTCACGCCGCCATCGTCAGCGTGGCCGGCCTGACCGCCGAGGCCGTGCGCGGCCGCCTGGTTCCGGTGCACGAGCTGCGGCACCTGACGGTGGAGGTCGGCTGAG
This sequence comes from Caulobacter sp., assembly GCA_047607095.1. Classification (GTDB taxonomy): domain Bacteria; phylum Pseudomonadota; class Alphaproteobacteria; order Caulobacterales; family Caulobacteraceae; genus Caulobacter. The sequence continues at coordinate 4,447 of JASGDR010000390.1, read as the reverse complement.
AGAACTTCCCCGCCAAGGGAGGTTCCTATTCCTCGTCCTCGTCGTTGGCCGCCTCGACCTCGACGCCGAACACCTCGTCGATGACTTCCATGATCTCTTCCAGGTCGTCGAGGGTGACGCGGACGCGCATCGTCTGGTCGTCGTCGGCGGTGAGCGTCAGGAAGACGCCCTGGTCGGTCTCTTCCAGGATGAACTCGTCGAGATTGGCGATGACGGACATGGCGCGCCTCCCTGGCCTGGAGGAGGAGCGGGCGGCGGCGGCTTTCGTTCCGCCGCCGGGCCGGGGTCAGCCCACGCCTTCCAAAGCGAGGTAACGGGCCGCCGGCCGGTCGCGCGACAGGTTGGGAGCAAGCTTCAGCCGTGCGCCTTCGTAGGCGGCGAAGTCGCTCGCGTCGGGCAGGGAGGGGATGGTCACCAGCTCGCCCTGGTCGAAGCCCGCGAGGGCCGCGTCCACCAGGTCGCCGACCTCCATCAGCGTCGAGGGATCGAGCGCGGCCGCGCCGCCGCCGCCCGAGCGGTCCCAGATCTCGGTGCGGGTGGCGCCGGGCAGCACCGCTTGCAGCTTGACGGTTTGCGGCAACTGGCTGCGCAGGCCCTGAGTGAAGTAGGTCACATAGGCCTTGGTCGCGCCGTAGACCGGCGAGCGGAACTCCGGCAACAGTCCGACCACCGACGAGATGTTGACGATCGCGCCGCGGTCGCGGGCCTTGAAGGCGCCGGCCGCCGCATGGGCCAGGCGCGTCACCGACACCACGTTCAGCTGGATCAGGTTGTCGACCTTGTCGAGGTCCTGGTCGACGAAGTCGCCGGCCAGGGCCGCGCCGGCGTTGTTGATCAGGAGATCGATCGAGGCGTCGTCGCGCAGCCGGGCCTCGACACGGGCCAGGTCGACGGCGTTGGTCAGGTCGGCCTGGATGACGTCGACCGCGACGCCGGTCTCCGTCCGCAGGCGTTCGGCCAGGGCGGCGAGGCGCGCCGCGTCGCGGGCGACGAGGATCAGGTCGTGGCCGCGTCGGGCCAGGCGGTCGGCATAGGTCGCGCCGATGCCGGTGGAGGCGCCCGTCACCAGGGCCGCGCCGGGAAACTGTTGCTTGCTCATGGTCTCTATCCCCTCGGGATGATCGTCGGCGCGGTCGTCGCGGCGGCATGGCTTGCAGATGGCAAGTAACTATCGAATTGCAAGTAACCGGCTTTCATTTTGCTAGCGAGTCCCTATCTTTCGTCCATGACCACGCGCGCCTTCGATCCCGGACAGTGCCCCGTCGGCCGCACGCTGGAACGCGTCGGCGACGTCTGGAGCCTGATGATCCTGCGGGACGCCTTCCACGGCCTCACCCGCTTCGACGCCTTCGAGAAGAGCCTCGGGGTCGCGCCGAACATTCTGACCAAGCGCCTCGCCGGGCTTGTCGAATCCGGCTTTCTCGAGCGGCGGCCCTATCAGGAGCGTCCGGTGCGGCACGAGTACGTGCTGACGGAGATGGGGCGGGACTTCGGGCCCGTGCTGACGGCCCTGCTGGCCTTCGGCAACCGCCACTTCGCCGAGGAGGGGATCGCCAGCTGCCTGGTCGATCGCGAGACGGGACAGGCGGCCCAGCCGGTGGTGGTCGACGCCCACAGCGGCAAGCCGATCGACCGGACGGGCTTCGCCTACGCCGCCGGTCCCGCCGCGGGCGAGGCGGTGCTGGAGCGGCTGGCCTTGATGGAGGCTTTGGGTCGCCGATAGAGCGGTTGCAGGGCGCGGTGTCGCCAGTCATGCTTCAACCATGAGTGGGGCGCAGCAGGCTGAAGAACGTCGGGCGACGGTGAAGGTCATCGCGGGCGCTGTGGCCGTGATCGTGGCCTTGTTCCTGCTGGTCAACTGGCAGACGGTCTATCTCGTCTTCGCGGTGATCTTTTCCGACAAGCGTCCCGCCCTGCTTCGCGACGCCGATTGGGATGATCCGGCTTCGGCCGTCCGGTTCCGCGCCCGGTTCGCCGCCGGAACGCCCGAGCAGGCCCTGGTGGCGTGGCTGGAGAAGAGCCGGTTTGTCGTCGACGCCCGGGCGCGCAAGGCGCAGCGGCCGGTCGAGGGCCTGCCCTGCAACGAGAACATCACCGTCCGCTGGTCCGCCGACGGTCAGGCGCGCCTGACCCGGGCCGACGCCGTGGTGCATCAGATCGCCTGCCTGTAGTCCGCCCGGCCGTAGCTTCATGTCGCGTATCCCTGGAAAGCGACCCTGGATTGTGAAATCCTCTCTCCGCAGGTCGCCGGGGAGGGCGAGACCATGGACACCATCACCGCCAAGAGCGCCAACGGCGCGACCGATCCCGCCGCCATCTCGGCGCTGGCCGAAGCGCCGCCGCCCGCAGTTTCGGAAGCCGAGAGCCAGCCCGAGACCCAGCCCGAGGCCCTGGCGGCCAGCGGGGGCTCGACCGGGCCGGAAGTGAAGCTCAACTTCGTCAACCGTTCCAACGGCAGTCCCGCCACCCAGGTCCTGGTGTTCGGCGAGCCCGTGGAGCCATCCGTCGATGAGGCCGCGTCGGCCTGGCTGGTGATCCGCAACTGCGCGCCGGGCTGGAGCCACCCGTTCGTCTGGCCGGTGGCGACCAGCGTCGGGGTGACCGACGCCTGGGGCAACGTCTCGCCGCGACTGGCGATCGCCAACGGCCAGATGGCCGCCGTGGTCGCCACCGACTCCGGCCAGAGCCTGCAGCTGATCGACCAGACGGCCGGACCCACCGCCTTCGGCGTGCTCAACCAGTTGCCGCAGGGTACGGTGTCGGTCACCGTGTTCCGGGACGACCGCCCCTACGCCCCGACCCGGGCGCTGTTTCCCGGCGCCCAGATCATCTATTCGTTCAAACCGACGATCTGGATCGGCGCGATCTCGCAGCCGCACGAGGGCGAGATCGTCAGCGGCGCCGTCGTCCAGCAGGTCAACACCGAGATCAACCTGATGGGCATCGCCGGCGCCGACATCGTCATGACCGGCGGCGGCGAGGGCCCCGACGCAAAGCCGTTCATCTTCACCCTGGAGAACGTGGTCTACGCCTAGCGGCTCACGCCGCCGCACGGATCGCCCGCAGCGTCGTCGCCGCCTCGACGCAGGCCGCCGCCGCCTCGCGGCCCTTGTTGCCGGCGTCGTCGCGGCTGCGGATTTCCGCTTGCTCGTCGGTGTAGGTGGTCAGCACCCCGAAGGCGATCGGGGTCTCGGTGGCCAGGCCCGCGCTGACCAAGCCCCAGGCGGCGCCGGCGCTGATGAACTCGAAGTGGGCGGTGTCGCCCTTGATGACGCAGCCCAGGCAGGCGATCCCGGCGTAGCGGCCCGTCCGCGCCAGGGCCTGGGCGATCAGCGGCAGCTCGAAGGCGCCGGGAGCCTCGAAGACGTCGGTCTCGGCGACCGGCGCGCCGCGCTGCGCGAACTCGGCCAGGGCGCCGGCCAGCAGGCCGCCGGTGACCTCGGGGTTGAAGCGGCTGATGGCTATGGCGAAGCGGGGGGCGGTCATGCAGGGATCCTCAAAGGGGAAAGACGGTGGCCCAGCTTGGCGCGCTTGGTGGCCAGGTAGCCGGCGCTGAGCGGATCGGGCGGAACAATCAGAGGCAGGGTTTCGCGCACGGCGACGCCCAGATCCTCCAGGGCCTTGGCCTTGCGCGGATTGTTGCTGAGCAGGCGCACCTCGCCCACGCCCAGCGACCTCAGGATGGCGGCGGCGGGGCCGTAGTCGCGGGCGTCGTCGGCGAAACCCAAGGCGTGGTTGGCTTCGACGGTGTCCAGCCCCTGGTCCTGCAGGGCGTAGGCGGCGATCTTGTTGGCAAGGCCGATGCCGCGCCCTTCGTGGCCGCGCAGATAGACCAGCACGCCGTTGCCGCTGGCGTCGATCTCGTCCAGCGCCGCGTCCAGCTGGGCGCCGCAGTCGCAGCGGCGCGAGCTCAGGGCGTCGCCGGTGAGGCATTCGGAATGCACCCGTACCAGCGGCGCGCCCGTCAGGGGGCCGCGCATCAGGGCCAGGTGTTCGGAGCCGTCAAGGCGGCTGCGAAAGGCGCGGACCTCGAAGGTTCCGTGGCGGGTGGGCAGGCGGGCGGTCGCGACCGCCGCGACCGGCGGATCGGTGGCGATCAGATGGGCGCGCAGCTCGGCGATGCTGAGGATCGGCAGGTCGTGGCGTTTGGAAAAGGCGGCCAGGTCGTCGCCTCGGGCCATGGTTCCATCGTCGTTCATGATCTCGCAGATCACCGCCGCCGCGCTCAGACCCGCCATCCGCGCCAGCTCCACCGATGCCTCGGTATGGCCGGCCCGGGCCAGCACTCCGCCCGGAACCGCGCGCAGCGGGAAGATGTGGCCGGGAGAGACGATGTCGGCGGGGGAGGCGTCGGCGGCGACCGCCGCCTGGATGGTCCGCGCCCGGTCGGTCGCCGATATGCCGGTGTCGACGCCCTCGGCCGCCTCGATCGAGACGGTGAAGGCGG
>JASGDR010000389.1:0-6652 GCA_047607095.1 Caulobacter sp. | reverse complement strand
GACCCCACCGGATCGATCGCCACCCCGTCACCCAGCATCCGTCCCGCGAACACCGCGTCCGGAACCTCCTCCAACGATCCCGCCCAACCCGCAACAGGCGACAAAAGCACCAGACTGGACATCGGCGGAACTCTCGTCGCGACGCATGGAAGGGGGAAACGCAGCGGAAGGCGGACTAGCGGACGGCCGTCAGGCTGACGCGGTCAAGCGCCGGCATCGGGTCGAGGCTCTTGGCCGTGAAGGTCAAGCACAGGTCGTGCACGCCTTCGCGCGCGGGCAGCACGCCGCTCACCGAGCCAAGGCCGGGGCCGCGCCCGGCCGCGCCCAGCGGGATGACCGCGATGCGTTCGCCCTGGCAGCCCAGCCGCACCTCCAGCTCGCCGTCGGGCGTGGACGGCTTGCGGACCACGATCTGGTCCTTGGCCGCGCCGATCTGGAAGTTCCACGGCGCCCGGCCGACGCGGGCGGTCAGCTTGAGGCCCTTGGAGAGATCCGCGCCTTTCCAGATCCAGCACGGGTTCATGACGTCGATGGCGAAGATCGCGCGCGGACCGTCACGGCCGTTGATCGGCGCGTCGTCCTCGAAGGCCAGCGGGATCGCCGCGCCGCACAGCTCCAGCTGCCGGCTCTCGCGGGTGCCAGCCGCGAGCTCGGTGGCCGCCCAGGCCCGCGTGCGGCCCAGGGGCTGCTCGCCCAGGAAACTGCGGGCCTTCAGGGTCGCGCCGGCCTTCAGCGACAGGGTCTGCTCATAGGCCGGCGAGGCGGCCGAGGGCTCCGAGCCGTCGGTGGTGTATCGCATCCGCCCCAGCGACAGGCCACTGGAGAGGGCGGCGGCGATCGTCCCGTCCGCGCCCGGACGCAAGGCGGCCTGCGGCTCGAACGGCGCGGTGTCGGCGACAACGCCCAGCGCCTTCAGCCGCGCCATCTCGGCCGGCAGGCGCAGGGTGAAGCCGTCCCAGTCGCGGCGCTCCTCCTGGGTCCAGGCCGTTTCGGCCAGGGCCACGAGACGCGGGAAGGCCATCATCTGGGCTCGCTCGTCGGTGCGCACGTGCTCGGTCCACAGATTGGCCTGGACGCCCAGGACGTGCTTGCGCTGCTCGGCCGTCAGCGCGTCGGGCGCGGCGTCGAACTGGTAGACGTCCTTGAGGCTGCTGACCGTGATCCGGCCCGGCGGCTCGTCCAGCGACGTGCTCTGTCGGCGATCGAAATAGAGGGTCGGCTCGGGCGACAGCACCGTGTCGTGGCCCTGGCCGGCGGCGGCGATCGCTCCGTCGATGCCGCGCCACGACATCACCGTGGCGTTGGGCGCCAAGCCCCCTTCCAGGATCTCGTCCCAGCCGATCAGCCGGCGCCCGCGGCCGTTGATGTGCTTTTCGACCCGCTGGATGAACCAGCTCTGCAGGCCGTGCTCGTCCTTGACGCCCAGTTCCTTGATCCTGGCCTGGATGGCGGGGCTGGCCTTCCACTGGTCCTTCACCGCCTCGTCGCCGCCGACGTGGATGTATTGCGACGGGAAGAGGTCCATCACCTCGTCGAGCACGTCGTTCAGGAACTCGAACGTGCCGTCGTCGACATTGTAGAGATAGGGGAAGATCCCCCAGTCGTGACGGGCCAGGGCCGGCGGGTCGGCGGTGAGGCCCAGCTTCGGATAGGCCACGATCGGCGCCAGGGCGTGGCCCGGCATCTCGATCTCGGGAACGATGGTGACGTTGCGCGCGGCCGCGTAGGCCACCAGTTCGCGCACCTGGTCCTGCGTATAGAAGCCGCCGTAGCGCACCGGCTTGCCGGTCTTGGGATCGAACCCCGCCGCCCCGGCCGGCCGGCGCCAGGCCGAGACCTGCGTCAGCTTCGGATACTTCTTGATCTCCAGCCGCCAGCCCTGGTCGTCGACCAGGTGCCAGTGCAGCGTGTTGAGCTTGTGGGCGGCCATGCCGTCGATGATCGTGCGGATGGTCTCGACCGACTGGAAGTGACGCGCGCTGTCGAGCATGAAGCCGCGCCAGGCGAAGCGCGGAGCGTCCTCCACATGGGCGGCCGGTACGTCGACCGCTCCCTTGCTGTCGTCCTGCACCGCCAGCTGCCACAGGCTGACCGCGCCATAGAACAGGCCCGCGCGCTTCAGCGCCGTGATCTTCACCCCGCCGGGCGCGACGTCGAGGGCGTAGCCTTCGCCGTCCGGACCGCCGCGTACGAGAAAGATCGCCGCCTCGCCGGCCGCCGCCTCGCCCTCGACCACGACGGGACGCAGCCCCCGGGCGCGGTGCAGCAGGTCGGCCAGCTGCACCGCCACGCCCTTGGCCTCGACGTCGCCCCTGGCGACATGGATGCGGGTGGCGGCGGTCAGGCGGAAGGCGCCCTCGGCGGCTTGCGCCTTGGCCGGGGCCGGCGTCAGGGTCAGCGGTTCGACCGCCAGGGCGGGAGCCGCGAAGGCCATGGCCGCGGAGGCCAGCAGCAGGACTTTGATCATCTGGGGAACGCTCTCACCGGCAAGCCTGCGGCAAAAAAGGGAGGCGGGCCGGCCGCATGACCGTCCCGCCCCAGCTCGCTGCTTGCAGTCAGGAGGGGGAAAGACGCGGCTCGGCTCATGAAGGGATCCTGAACCAAGCCGCGCTGGATGCAAATCAGCGGTTGCGGGGACGCGTGGTCTTCGGCGCGCCCCCGATCTCCGGCCGCCTAGAAGGAGACGTTGATCGTCGCCTGCAGCTTGCGGCCCGTGCGGTAGACGCCGCGGGGCAGCATGGTGGTGTTGGCGTAGGCGTAGTACTCGCTGTCGAGCAGGTTCTGCGCCGAGACCGAGAGGTTGACGTTCTCGTTGAAGGCGTAGCCCGCCGTGGCGTCCAGGCCCTTGTAGGCGCGGACGAACATCTGGTCGCCGCGATCCAGGCCCGTGAAGTACTTCGAGCGCCAGTTGTAGGTCACCCGGGCCGAGAACGGGCCGTGCTCGTAGAACGGGCTGACGTTGATCTGGTGCTTGGAGTTGTAGGGCAGCGGCGCGCCGCTGTCGGCCTCCCCGTCGGCGTAGGTGTAGTTGGCAAGCAGGCCGAAGCCCATGCCGAAGGTCTGCTGGTAGGCCACCGCCGCGCCCTTGACCGTGGCCGAGCCGGCGTTGGTCGGACGGCTGATCTGGTAGGTGGTGACCGCGTTGCGCGCCTGGTTGAAGTGCTGCTCGGCGACGGTCTGCTGCAGGATGTAGTTGCTGATGTCCTTGTGGAACAGCTCGGCCGACAGGATGGCTTCCGGCGCGAAGTACCACTCGAGCGAGACGTTGACGTTGCTCGACTTGTAGGGGTTCAGGTCCGGGTTGCCGCCGCCGCCGGTCAGGATCTGGTCGGAGAGCCAGAAGTAGTTCGACATGTCGGCGTAGTTCGGACGCGAGATCACCTGGGCCGCCGCGAAGCGGAACACCAGATCCTCCTTCACGTCGACGATGACGTTCAGGCTGGGCAGGAAGTCCTCGTACTTCTTGGACTTGACCTCCCAGGCCCAGTCGGCGGCCGTGGTGCCGCAGCCGCTGGCGGTCTGGTTGACGCAGACATAGCCGCCGCTGTCGGACTCGGTCTTCACGTAGCGCAGGCCGAAGTTGCCGCGCACGTTGTCGGCCTGGAAGTCGGCCTGGCCGTAGAGGGCGTTGATGGTTTCCTCGATGCCCCAGTTCTGGGCCGTGAACTCGGCGTTGCCGAAGATCGTCGGCACGGGCTTGGCCTGCCACGGACGCAGATAGCCGCCGCTGGCGATGTAGTTGGCCAGGGCCTCGCCGTCGATCTTGAAGCGGGCGCCCATGGCGTCGGTGACGCCGTCGAAGCCCTTCAGATAGTTGCTCGGCACGATCGACGGACTGAACTGCGAGGCGCTGGCCGGGTTGCCGTAGACCGAGACGGTCACGCCCGACATGGCCTGAGTGGTCTCGTGCTTGCGGTACTTATAGCCGAACTGGACGCGCTTGATCACGCCCTCGAAGTCCTTGCCCGCATCGACCTGGGCGTAGGTCTCCTTGTCGGTGGTCGGCTTGGAGACGATGTTGCCGCCCCAGCCGGCGTTGTAGCCGGTCGGGCCCGTCGAGGGGTCGCCGCCGCCCCAGCCGCCGTCGAACGAGAACTTGCTGGCGTCGCCCAGCGGATTACCGTCGGCGGTCGGGTTGGTGTAGGTCAGCACGCCCGGCGAACCCGGCGTTCCGGTGAAGTCGACGGTATAGTCGGCCCAGTTCAGGAACTCGCCGTAGAGCTGGCGCGTGGTGCCGCCGTCGGCCTTCGAGTAGCCGACCTCGCCGGACACGTCGACGCCGTCGCCGGTCCACTTGCCGGTCAGGTGATAGGTGTCGGAGTTCAGCTCGGCTTCGCGGTACTGCACGTCCAGCACGCTGAGCGCATGCTTGAACGAGGCTTTGCGGATGACGTTGTCCTGGATGACGATGTCGGTCAGCGCGCCCAGGCTGTTCCAGGTGTTGCCCTGGAAGGCGAACAGCGACTGGTTGGTGTTGTCGTAGGTGGCCTTGATCTTCAGCCAGTCGAAGTTGACTTCGAGGGCGTCGGTCGGCCGCCACTGGACGGCAGCGGTGTAGCTGTCGCGGACGCGCTCCTGCTCGAAGTACGAGACCGACAGCGAGTTGACGCCGCGGGCGTTCGGATTGGCCGCCAGCGTGGTGGCGCAGGTTCCGGTGCAGTTGCCGTTGGTGATCGAGCTGACCGGGTTCTCCGGGTTGCCGCCGTTGTAGTAGCTGGCCGGGATCGTGCCGTAGGACTCGATGCCGTCGCGGCGCAGCTGGTCCTTGGCGTGCTGGGCCGAAACCGCGATGCCGAAGGTCTGGTCGGCGTTCTTCCAGCTGCCCAGCACTGCCACCTGCGGGTCGGACTTCTTGGAGCGGTCGTTATAGAGGTAGCTGAGCGAGCCCTGCAGGGTCAGCGACTTCAGGTCCAGCGGCTTGCGGGTGTTGACGATCACCGTGCCGCCGATGCTGCCTTCGTCCAGGCGCGCCTCGGGCGACTTGAAGACTTCCACCTTTCCGACGATCTGCGGCGCCAGCAAGGCGTAGTTGAACGTGCGGCCCGGCTGATCAAGGATGAACCAGTCGGCCGAGGCCACCGTCTGGCCGTTCAGCAGAGTGCGGTTGAGGGCCGGATCGGTGCCAAGGATCGAGACCTTTTCACCCTGGCCGAACTGACGGTCGACGGTGACGCCCGGAACGATCGTCAGCGCTTCGGCGACGTTCGAGCTCGGAAACTTGCCCACGTCCTCGGCGGTGACCACGTCGACGATGGCGTCGGCGTTACGCTTGGATTGAATGGATTGCTGAAGCGACGCACGAATACCGGTGACGACGACCTCATCGACCGAGGTCGGGGTCTCCTGCGCCATGGCGGGCGCGGCGACCAATACGGCCAGCAGGCTGGCGGAAGCGGTCAGGACCGCCTTGTGAATGCTCTTCATAACTCGGCTTCTCCCCTTTGTGCCGGGTCTTTGAACCCGGAGCCGAACCCCAAGCCCAATCCGATACCAATTTCTCGCGGCAAAGCCGCAAAGAGCGGTACTTCTCAGACCTCGGAGTGTGACTGTGACGAAATTTTTGGTGATGACAATACCTAAAAAGAACCAATTGCAGACCATGAGATAATTGGTATGAAAATGGTCATGAACTGTTGCGTGCGCCGCCGGCCCGCGCAAATCGGGGTGGCTGAAGGCCTGACGGCCGTGGGCCGAGTGGTGGGGACGTGATGCTGTTTTCCGAAAAGATCGGCGGTCTGGACGGCCACGGGCAGGACCACGCCCCGCTGTACAAGCAGCTGCAGCGCGCGCTGCGCGAGGCGATCCAGAAGAAGATCCTGTCGCCCGACGACGCCCTGCCGGCCGAGCGCGACCTTGCCGAAGAATTCAGCATTTCGCGGATCACCGTTCGCAAGGCGCTGGACGGCCTGGTCAGCGAAGGCCTGCTGACGCGCCGCCAGGGCGCGGGCACCTTCGTCGCCTCGCGGGTCGAGAAGAGCTTCTCCAAGCTCTCGTCGTTCACCGAGGACATGATCTCGCGCGGGCGGGTGCCGCACAGCGAGTGGATCAGCCGCAGCGAGGGCCAGGTGACTCCGGAGGAGTCGCTGACGCTGGGCCTGTCGCCCGGCACGCCGGTCTACCGCTTCGCCCGCATCCGCTACGCCGACGGCGCCCCGATGGCCGTGGAGTACACCACCATCGCCGCCTTCGCCCTGCCCTCCACCGACATCGTCGAGACCTCGCTGTACGAGGCGCTGGAAAAGACCGGCCACCGGCCGGTGCGCGCCCTGCAACGCCTGCGGGCCATCCTGTTCGCCTCCGAGCAGGCCGATCTGCTGGACGTGCCGGTCAAGGACGCAGGCCTGCTGATCGAGCGGCGCGGCTTCCTCAAGGACGGCCGGGCGGTGGAAGTGACCCAGTCCTATTACCGCGGCGACGCCTACGACTTCGTGGCCGAGCTCAACGCCCTGTCCTGAGAGCCGCCGTCTTGGAGACCGCCGTCTTGACCCGACCCGAAGCCCTGACGCCCGAGGCGACGCGCATGTACCAGGAGGCCGGTGAGGCCTCGGCGGCGGCGGGGCGGCAGCTGGCGGCCAATGCGGCGGCCGTGGCGGCGATCGCCGAGCGTCTGCGGGCCAGCCCGCCCCGGGCCGTGGTCACCTGCGCGCGGGGG
>JASGDR010000388.1:0-4491 GCA_047607095.1 Caulobacter sp. | reverse complement strand
GGCCTTCGGCCGCCTCCCCCACGGGGGGAGGTTCCCCCTCAGTCGCTCCGCGAAAGCGGGGACCCAGGTGTTTTATCGTCGAGCGCCGCGGGTGGCAGAAAAAGCCTGGGTCCCCGCTTTCGCGGGGATTTTCGGGGGAGATGGGCGGAGTTCTCCAGCCCCCAAACACCGCTTTCCTGGGCCTTGTGCCCAGGATCCATCGTTCAGCCGCTCAGACCTTTCGAGGACGGCCCAGGTTTGAGCGGTCGTCGGCATGGACCCTCGCCACAAGGGCGAGGGAGGCGGGAGTGGGGAGGGGAAAAGCTTTCGCGGAGATCTTGCGGAAGGGAGGCGGTCACCATCCTCGACCGGCCCCGCTAGGACCGTCAGTTCCGGATGTAGAACGCCGCGTTGTTGCCGGTGGCGCTGGCCGTGCCGGTGACCGAGCGGGCCGAGCCGGTGACGGTGGTGGTCGAGCGGGCCGAGACGTCGGCGCTGTTGGACTGGGTGTTGGACACGGTCATCGAGCCGCCGCACTGGCTGCAGACATAGCCGGTGACCGAGTTGCCGGCCGCGGTGGCGCTGGCGCCGATGTCGTAGCCGGTGTCGCCGGTGGCGCTGGCGATCACCTCGACCCCGCCGCCGTCGTTGGTCTGGATGTTGTCGAGCACCAGGGCCTCGCCGACATTGCCGACGACGGCGTTGTTGCCCACGCCGTTGGCGCTGGCCTGGGACCCGCCGTAGAGATACGAGCTGGTCTCGGCCTGCGAGCGCACATAGGCGGTGTTGTACTGGTGGCTGGCCACGTCGAGCAGCGGGCCGTTGTTGGTCGCCGTCAGGTCGTTGGCGACGGCGGTGGTCGCCGTGGTCGTCAGGTAGCTGTTGCCGTAGGCGGTGAACTTGCTGGCCTGGACCAGGTCGGAGGTGTTGCCCTGGTCGGTGATCACCCGGGCCGCCGACTGGTTGTAGCCGCCGACCGCGATGCTGTTGCCCGCCGCCGCGCCGGCCACGGTGGACGAGCCGCTGACGTACTGCACGATCGCGCCGCCGTCGGCCAGCACGTCGCCGGAATTGGCCTGGCTGATGCGCGCGCCGGCCGAGCCGTTGTCGAGATAGACGCCCTGCGCGTTGCCGATCGCCTGGGTGGCCATGGTCAGGTCGCCGGCCTGGGCGGTCTCGCCCTCGACCTGGCCGCGGGCGGTGACCGCGCCGCTGTTGGTCTGGACCATGAAGCCGCTGTAGGTCGCCTCGGTCATCTCGACCGAGCCGTTGTTGCCGGTCGCCACGGTGGTGACGTCGCTGGACGCGCCCATCGAGCCGGTGGCGTTGACCACGCCGTGTCCGTAGATCGAGCCCGAGTTCACCTGGTTGGAGGTGGCGCCGACGTCGGCCCGCTCGCCGCCGATGCCGACGGTGTTGCCGGTGGCGGTCGTGGCGGCGCTGACGCCTTCCTCGACGGTGACGACGTTGAGCGTCTGCTCGGTGAACACCTCGCCAAGATTGACCTGGTCGTTGAGAACCTGGCCCTGGGCGAAGGCGACGCTAGTAGCGGCCGCGACGCACAGAGGGATCGCTGCGATCGTTCCAGCGAGACGGATCTTCGCGGGTCTGCGCATTGTTGGTTCCCAGGTTGTTGTAGGCGGGCGTGAAGGCGCCCGTGACGCCGACGGTGTCGGCGCCGAACGGATCCGACTGCAGGCAGCTCTGGGGACCGGGCATGCCGTAGAGGTTGGCGCTCATCTCGACGACCGAGCGCTCGATCAGCGAGCGCACGGCCAGCTGCACCGGCTCCAGCGCGCCCTTGCCGCCCGACAGGTCGAAGACGTTGTTGTTGGCGAAGGCGAAGATGCCGGCGCTGACCTCGCGGCCGATCACCTGCTTCTGGTAGGAGATGACGTCTTCCACCACCAGGGTGCGGCTGTTGATCAGGCGCAGGTCCATGGCGATGTTCATGACGAACAGGCGGCGCTTGAAGTTGGCCTTCAGGCCGTCGCTGTCGAGGTCGCCGCCGTAGAGGTCGGCGCCCGCCGAGTGGATGTTGTAGTTCAGCTCGGTGACGCCGCCGACGAGGTAGAAGTCCGAGCCCGCGACCTGGCCGGCGACGATCTTGCGATAGTCGGCCGGGGCGTCCGGCGTCGGGGCCGGGCGGTCGGAGATCAGCTTGTTGTTGGCGTACTTGAGCTCGAGTTCCGAGACCGAGGTGTCGAAGCGCTCGACCATCGGCATGCCGGCCTTGGCGAAGGCGGTCATGGCCATCAGCGAGGCGCCTTGCGTGACCTTGCGGCCCGAGCCGTCGGACTCTTCCTTGCCGGTGTAGTCGGCGATGCGGCCCACGGCGACGCGCGGGGCCGCGACGTGGTTCTGCCGGGCGTAGCTGGCCAGGCAGTTCAGCGCCGTCGAATAGGGGGTGGGGTTGGCCGTGACCGGCGCGGTGCCGATCGGCCGGGCGTAGTTGCCCGCGTCCAAGCGCTTGGGCACGCCGCCGCCGCAGGCGCCGAGCGCCGAGCAGGCCGCGGCGACCAGCAGGATGAGCCGCTTAGTTGCCATTGGAGACACCGCCGTTGGTCGACGAGCCGGCGGTGACGTTGCCGTTGTTGACCTGCTTGGAATTGACGATCACCACGTTGTTGCTGCCCTGGGTGATGACCGTCAGGTTGTTGCCGATCGCGGTCGAGCTGGAATAGCCGCCCAGGCTGCCGACGCCCGAATAGCTGTCGAGCGAGCCCGAAGAGCTGCGGCTGGAATAGACGCTCTGGTCGCTGCCGGTCAGCATGACGCCGTCGACGATGACGCGGTTGCCGTTGGCGTCGCGGGTCGAATAGTCGACGATCTGGTTTTCCTGGCCCGCGGTGCGGCCGTAGCCGGCGTTGTACGAGGCCGAATTGGTGCTGACGCTCTGGGCGAAGGCCGGAACGGCGCCCGAAATCAGGACGCCGGCTGCGACGAGAGCCGCGCCGTGGGCCCAGGCGAGGGGCTTGTTGTTCTTATTTGAGGCCATGACGGGCTCCGCGACTGTCTGCCCGGGGATCGCAAGCAACCCCCGTGCCAAAACCGGACACGCGATCCTAAGCGGTAAGGTATCCAGAATTGGTTAAACGCGGCGGGTGCGACGTTTAGGGCGCGCGCGATGCGCCGCGTGCGTGCGCTTCCACGATCCGGGCATTGATCCGGGAGCAGGATTGCGAGACCTTCGTTATCCAAGAACCATAAGGGAGGATTGAGCTTTGCTGGTGTCTCAGATCCTGAAGGACAAGGGCGACCTGGTGTTCACCGCCTCGCCCCAGGAAACCGTCGGCGCGGCGGCCGCCCTGCTGCACGCCCGCAAGGTGGGGGCGATGGTGGTGCTCGAGGCCGACGAGAGCATCGCGGGCATATTGTCCGAGCGCGACATCGTGCGGCAGATCGCCAAGGAGGGGGCCGCGGCCCTGACCAAGCCGATCTCGGCCTGCATGACCCGCGACGTGATCTTCGCCCTGCCCGACGAGACGGTCGACGACCTGCTGGCCAAGATGACCGGTCGGCGCATCCGCCACCTGCCGGTGGCCAAGGGCGGCCGGCTGGTCGGCATCGTCTCGATCGGCGACCTGGTGAAGTACAAGATCCAGGAGACCCAGGCCGAGGCCGACGGGCTGAAGGCCTATATCGCCGCCGGCTGAGCCGGAGGGCGAGGGCGCGCTCTTATAAGAGTGCGCGATAAGAGCGCGCGCCCATGAGGTTGAAGAAGCGGGGAGGGGCTAGCCGATCAGTTCGGCGCCCTTGCCCGTGACCGCGTCGGCCAGGGTGTAGCCCTCGAGCACGGCGGCGGTGGCGTCGCGGGCGCGCAGCAGGGCCTCGCGCAGGGCGCAGGTGGCCAGGTCGCTGCAGTCCTCGCAGCGGCGGAAGGCCGTGCGGCTGACGCACGGGGCCAGGGCCAGCGGCCCGTCGACCAGGCGGATGATCTCGGCGAAGTTTATGTCGGCGGCCTGGCGGGCCAGCAGGTAGCCGCCGAACTTGCCGCGGCGGCTGGTCACCAGCTTGTGGCGGGCCAGGCCCAGGAGAATGGCTTCGAGGAACTTGCGGGGCGCGTCGGCGCGCAGGGCCAGTTCGCCGGCGGTGACCTGTTCTTCCGCGCGGGCCAGCTCGATCATCGCGCGCAGGGCGTAGCGCGCCTTCTGGGACAACATCGACGACCCCTCTTCTTATAGGGGCTCTATGAAGGCAGGGCGGGGCGGCGCGCAAGCGTTCCGTTCACGGCTCCATGCACAGATCCGCCCACAGCTAAGGGCGGGGCGGCGGCGGAATCGGCTTGCGGCCCGGCGAGGGGCCACGTAGAAGCCGCACCTCGCTGCGGGGGACGCCTTCGCAGCCCCGGAAATGAAGGTTTCGACTTGCATTTTCGGCGCCGGATCGCTAAGTTCCGCGGCCTCAATCGACTCGGGCAGCTGGATTGCCGACGGCCTTATGGGTCTTCGGGAAGGGGCGCTTTTGTTGCTTTTCGGCGGGTTTCGGCTCTTCGGAAGATGATGAAAAGAG
>JASGDR010000387.1:0-3604 GCA_047607095.1 Caulobacter sp. | reverse complement strand
CGCCGTCGTCCGGCGGGTTGCCCCAGCCCTCGGTCAGCACCCGGCGGGCGGCGGAATCGAGGAAGTAGAAATCCGGACCCAGTTCCAGCGAAGCCTTGCCCTCGCTCAGCACCACCCTGCCGGTGCGGCGGGGCAGGCTGTCCTGCCAGCTGATGTCGGGCTTGCCGGCGACGACCTCGGGATCGGCGGCCAAGGCGGCCGTGGGCAGGACGATCGCCGGCAGAACGGCGGCCGGAAGGGCGGCCGAGACGACGGCCGCGGCGGTGATCGTGGAATGACGCATGAATTGTTCCCCCGAACGTACTAGCGCTTAGCTATAGCTGGGTCGGGGGCTTCGGCAAGGGGCGAGGGGGACGGCATGGCGAGAGGCTTGATGCGGCTGGACGCGGGCGAGGTGGTCCAGACGCTGGAGCACCTGCGGGCGCGGATCGCCGAACGGTTTCCGGATTCCGGCCTGTCGCGGGTCTGCGCCCGGCTGACGGCGACGGCGCGGGAGACGGCCAGGCGCGCGCGGCGGCTGTCGCGACCCTATCTGGCCCTGCGCCTGCCGGTGGCGGCCATCGTCGTCGTCGCGATCGCCCTGCCGGCCTGGCTGGTCGCGCGGATGGACTGGCTGGCGGGCCTGCGCGGCGCCGACCCGCTGCACGTGGCCGAGGGTCTCGAGCCGGCGGTGAATCTCGCCCTGCTGTCGGCCGGGGCGGTTTGGTTCCTGCTGTCGCTGGAGGCCCGCTGGAAGCGCGCCCGCGTGCACAAGGCCCTGCACGAGCTGCGCTCCTTCGCCCACGTGGTCGACATGCATCAGCTGACCAAGGATCCCACCCTGGTGCTGGGGCCGCGCACGGCCTCGTCGCCGGCCCGCGAGATGAGCCGCTTCGAACTGGCCCGCTATCTCGACTACTGCGCCGAGATGCTGGCCCTGACCGCCAAGCTGGCCGCCCTCTACGCCGGCGAGAACGACGACCCGGCGATCCTGGCGGCGGTCAACGACATCGAGACCCTGACCTCGGACCTCGGCCGCAAGATCTGGCAGAAGATCATGATCCTGGGCCAGCTGGACGAGGCGAAGGCTTAGCTCTCGGCCGGTTTCGTGCGTTGAATGGCGACCATGCGCGCCTTCGCCCATCTTCTCGACCGCCTGTCGCTGACGGCCTCGCGCAACGCCAAGCTGACCCTGATCGAGGACTTCCTGCGCAGGGTCCCCGATCCCGACCGCGGCTACGCCCTGGCGGCCCTGACCGGCGCCCTGTCGTTCGACGCCGCCAAGCCGGCCTTCATCCGGAAGGCGGTCGAGGCGCGGATGGACGCCCAGCTGTTCGCCTGGTCCTACGACTATGTCGGGGACCTGGCCGAGACCGTCGCCCTGGTCTGGCCCGCTCGGCCCGGCGCCAACCGCGAGCCGGAACTGTCGGAGGTGGTCGAGGCGCTGAAGGCGACTTCCCGGGCCGAAGCGCAGGCCCTGATCGAGGGCTGGCTCGACGCGCTGGACGCCGACGGCCGCTGGGCGCTGCTCAAGCTGATGACCGGCGGCCTGCGGGTCGGCGTCTCCTCGCGCCTGGCCAAGCAGGCCTGCGCCAATCTGGGCGGGGTGGCGATCGGCGAGATCGAGGAGGTCTGGCACGCGATCGAACCGCCCTACGGCGACCTCTTCGCCTGGCTGGAGGGGCGTTCGGCGCGGCCTTCGCCCGACGCCCCCGGCCGCTTCCGGCCGGTGATGCTGGCCCAGGCGATCGACGAGGTCGTGGATTTCGGAAAGCTCGACCCGGCCGACTACGCCGCCGAATGGAAGTGGGACGGCGTCCGCGTGCAGGCGGTCAGCGAGCGCGGCGAGCGGCGGCTCTACACCCGCACCGGCGACGACATCTCGGCGACCTTCCCCGACGTGCTGGAGGCGCTGGATTTCGAAGGCGCGCTCGACGGCGAGCTGCTGGTCATGCGCGGCGGCGCGATCGCCGGCTTCGGCGACCTGCAGCAGCGGCTGAACCGCAAGACGGTGGATGGCAGGCTGCTGTCCGCCTATCCGGCGGGCATCCGCGCCTACGATCTGCTGCTCGACGGCGAGGAGGATCTGCGCGGCCGTCCCTTCGTCGAGCGTCGCGAGCGGCTGGAAGCCTTCGTCGGTCGGCTGGAGACCGCCCGGATCGATCTGTCGCCTCTCCAGCCCTTCGAGAGCTGGGAAGCGCTGGCGGCCTTGCGCGCCGATCCGCCGGACGGCGATCCGGCGATCGCCGAGGGGCTGATGCTCAAGCGTTGGGACAGCGCCTACGAACCGGGCCGCCCCAAGGGGCCGTGGTTCAAGTGGAAGCGTGATCCGCACCTCGTCGATGCGGTCCTGATGTACGCCCAGCGCGGCCACGGCAAGCGGTCGAGCTTCTATTCCGACTACACGTTCGGCGTCTGGCGCGAGGACGAGACGGGCGAGCGCAGGCTGACCCCCGTCGGCAAGGCCTATTTCGGATTCACCGACGAGGAGCTGAAACAGATCGACAAGTTCGTGCGCGACCACACCGTCGAGCGGTTCGGGCCGGTGCGGGCGGTGCGCGCCGATCTGGATTTCGGCCTCGTCTTCGAGGTGGCGTTCGAGGGGCTGCAGCGCTCGACCCGCCACAAGTCGGGGGTGGCCATGCGCTTTCCGCGCATCAACCGCATCCGGTGGGACAAACCGTCGCGGGAGGCTGATGAACTGGCCAGTCTGGAGCGGATGCTGGGCTGAAAGGGTCCAATCTTCACCGATCCTTCGCCTATCGGGCTTAGGCGGACTGCATGGTGAAGTTCCTGGACTCCCTGCTGCCCCATCTGCCGGCCAACGCCGACGAGCGCTACAAGCAGATCGTCATTCGCCTGGGCCTGACGGGCCTGATCAGCTGGGCCCTGCATCTGGCGGGGCATGGAGACCTGATCCCGGTCTGGCTGGCCGTCAGCGCCTTCGTCCAGGGCCTGGAGTTCGCCGCCGTCCGGCCTTTCGCCAAGGGCCGCTTCCCGACCCGCAACGTCCGCTTCCACGCGGCCCTGGCCATGGTCGCCATGGCGGTGATGGCCATCGCCCACGCCGCGGTGGTGACGATCATCTGGACCAACGGGTCGATGCCGCTGGTGGTGATCAGCCTGCTGGTCCTGGCCGGCGGCATGCTCAACAACGTCGCCTCGGGCGTCGATTGCCGGCCGATGTTCTACACCGGCGCGGTTCCCTACGCCGTCAGCCTGGCGGCCATGCCGTTCTGGTTCTGGGGCGGACAGCCGCACGGCATGATCCTGATCCTCGCCGTCACGGCGGTGTTCTTCCTGCTGGTCGTCCACGCCATCTGGAGCCGCGTGCACCAGGCCCGCCGCGCCGTGATGGCCGCCCGCGAAGAGGCCGACCGCCGCCGCATCCAGGCCGAGGACGCGGTGGCCGACCGCGCCGCCATGGCCGCCATCGTCAGCCACGAACTGCGCACGCCGCTGTCGGCGATCCTGGCCGGGGCCCACCTGATCCGCGCCGGGGTCAGCCCGGCCCAGACCGGCGTCACCGCCGACCTGATCGTCGACGCCGGCCAGCTGATGACCGGCCTGCTGACCGACATGCTCGACCAGGCCAAGATCGAGGCCCGGGCCATGAGCCTGGAGG
>JASGDR010000386.1:0-2733 GCA_047607095.1 Caulobacter sp. | reverse complement strand
CGCGCGCTGAGTTTCCACGCCTCCGGCTTGGGTTGCTCACGCCTGTCCTTGGAAGTCCTCACCCCGCTTTAAGCGGACTACCCAAGCTGGGCCAGCCGCATCCTGACATGCCGCTTGGGTCGCCCGGACAAGCCGGGCGATGACCTTCTGGAAGGGGCGAGGCGGGCAGGGGCGTTGGCGCCTCGCCCGATGCGGGTTACAGCCATCGCTTGAGATGATTTGAGCGCGCGACCCCGCGCCGCTCGACGGAGGCCGCGTGGACTTGAAGCCCGCCGAAAGATGGATCGCCATAGCCGGCGTCGCGGTTCTGTCGACGATCGCCGTGGCGGGGTTCGCCATCGCCATCTACGCCGCGTGGCTGTTCCACGACATGCCCGACGCCGGCGAACTGCAGGATTATCGCCCGCCGACGGCGACGCGCGTCTACGCCTGGGACGGCACCCTGATCGGCGAATACTCGAAGGAACGCCGGATCTTCGTGCCCTAC
The DNA here is from genome assembly GCA_047607095.1 of Caulobacter sp. GTDB lineage: Bacteria > Pseudomonadota > Alphaproteobacteria > Caulobacterales > Caulobacteraceae > Caulobacter. Next base: position 2,246 of record JASGDR010000386.1, on the reverse strand, counting down.
GAGCAGATCCCGCCGCAGCTGGCCCAGGCCTTCATGGCCGCCGAGGACCGCAACTTCTTCAAGCACGGCGGCGTCGACGTGGGCGGCTTCTCGCGCGCGATGCTCAAGAACGTCGGCAACGCCATGCGCGGCCGGCGGCTCGAGGGCGGCTCGACCATCACCCAGCAGGTGGCCAAGAACGTTCTCCTGACCAGCGACGCCACGGTGGGCCGCAAGTTCAAGGAAGCGATCCTGGCCCGCCGTCTGGAGCAGTCGCTCGACAAGCAGCAGATCCTCGAGCTGTATCTCAACGAAATCTGGCTGGGTTACCGCTCGTTCGGCGTCGGCGCGGCGGCCTACAACTATTTCGGCAAGTCGCTGCCCGAGCTGACCCTGGCGGAGTCGGCCTATCTGGCCGCGCTGCCCAAGGGGCCGGACAACTACCATCCGATCCGCAACAAGGCCAAGGCCAAGGCCCGCCGCGACTGGATCCTGGGCCAGATGGCCGAGCTGGGCTGGGTCAGCCGCGCCGACGCGGAAAAGGCGATGGCCGAGGATCTGGTCGTGCAGCCCGCGCCCAAGCGCGCGGCCTATCGCGACGCCGACTATTTCGTCGAGGAAGTGCGCCAGCGCGGCATGGCCACGCTGGGCGACCGCCTGAACGAGGGCGGCTACTACATGCGCACCACGCTGGACCCGAAGCTGCAGACCGCCGCGCGGGCCTCGCTGATGGACGGGCTGGAGCACTATGACCGCCGCCACGGCTGGCGCGGGGCCTGGGGCCATGTCGACAGCCTGGACGAGGGCTGGGAGAAGGCCGCCCAGGCCAAGCGTCCGCCGTCGGAGCGTCGCGGCTGGCGCGCGGCCGTGATCACCACGGCCGGCGGCGGCGTGCGTCTGGTCAAGAACGAAGGGCAGGGGACCCTGGCCGGCGAGGACATCGTCTGGGCCAAGGCCGGCAAGGGCCTGAAGACCGGCGACCTGGTGTTCGTCGAGCAGGTGCCGGGAACCTCGACCTATCGCCTCAAGCAGATCCCGGCGGTCAACGGCGCCCTGGTGGCCATCGAGCCCTACACCGGCCGCGTGGTGGCCCTGGTGGGCGGCTATTCGTTCTCGCTGTCGAACTTCAACCGGGCGACCCAGGCGATGCGCCAGCCCGGCTCGTCGTTCAAGCCGTTCGTCTACGCCACGGCGCTGGAGAACGGCTACACGCCCGCCAGCGTCATCCTGGACAGCGCCATCACCTTCAAGGGCGCCAACGGCCAGGACTGGAGTCCGGAGAACTACGAGAAGAAGTTCTACGGCGCCTTGCCGCTGCGCAAGGGCCTGGAGCGCTCGATCAACGCCATGACCGTGCGCCTGGCCCAGGGCGTCGGCATGAAGAAGATCATCGACATGGCCAAGAAGACCGGCGTCACGCGCGACATGTCGCCGGTGCTGGCCATGGCCCTGGGCGCGGGCGAGACCACGCCGTTCAAGATCACGTCGGCCTATGCGCCGTTCGCCAACGGCGGCCGCCGGATCGAGCCGCACCTGATCGAGCTGGTTCAGGACCGCGAGGGCAAGGTGATCTTCCGCGCCGACAAGCGCGACTGCCCGCGCTGCACCGCCGGCTTCAGCGGCGACGAGAGCCCGCGCGTAACCGCGCCGGGCGAGCAGGTGATGGACCCGGTCACGGCCTATCAGATCACCTCGATGCTGCAGGGCGTGGTCCAGCGCGGCACGGCCGCCTCGGTCAGCCAGCTGGGCTATCCGCTGGCCGGCAAGACCGGCACGACCAACGAGTACCGCAGCGCCTGGTTCATCGGCTATTCGCCCAACCTGATCGTCGGCGTGTTCGTGGGCTTCGACGACAACCGCTCGCTGGGCGAGGGCGAAACGGGCTCGCAGGACGCCGTGCCGGTGTTCATCGACTTCATGAAGACGGCGCTCAAGGACCAGCCCAAGACCGACTTCAAGCCGCCGAAGACCGCCAAGTTCGCCCTGGTGCGCGGCGTGCGCGAGGCCTTCCGTCCGGGCACCGAGCCGAAGGTGGCCGCGCCGAGCCCGACGGGCGGGCCGATCTCCTACGGCGACGCCTGGCCCAACGGCGTGCCGACCGGCCAGCCTTCGCCTTCCGAACAGCCGCGTCAGCAACCGAAGCAGCCGGACATCAGCGGGCTTTACTGATCCGCATCCGCTTTACCGCGGTTGCGCCGACCCATTCTTGCTTTAGGTGGAGCCGGCGCGGTTGCGCCGACCCATTCTTGCTTTAGGTGGAGCCGGCG
>JASGDR010000385.1:0-7351 GCA_047607095.1 Caulobacter sp. | reverse complement strand
GTCGGACGCGGAGCGCGCGGGCAGGGCGGGCGCCAGGCCCAGCGCGGCCCCGGCGGCCAGCAGGGCGCGGCGGCTCGGTTCTGCGGCCTTGTTCGCCTGAGCGTCGTGCATGGGGCCTCCCTCGATCGTCGGACGCGGTCGTTGGCGGGGAGAGCACTATGGTTTGACAACGCTGTCAATGCGGTTGTGGGCGGAGCGCCTCCAACCAAGGGGCGAGGCGGCGGGCGCCTCTTGGGATCAAGGGCGTCAGCTTGGCTTATATTTGTCGGACTAATAATGCCTCGCGTCATGGTCGGAAGAGAGGGGCGTTATCCGGCGCATGGTCTCGATTTTCCATGAGAAAAAGGCCATATGGCAAAACTTTCGCAACCGATGCGCGATGTTCGAACGCGTGGAGTTGAGCCGGTGACACATATTGTCCGTTGCGTTGCGCTAATTTGTCGGACAAGAATTCGAACAACGGTCGCTGGGAGAACATCGGCGCCGGACACAGGGAGGGAATTATGCTCGTGAACACCACGTCACCGGTGCGCCCTGCGCGCCGCGTCCGCTGGCTGGCCTCGACGGCCGCCTGCGCCATGGTCGTCAGCTTCGCTTCGACAGCGCTATCTCAGGAAGCCAAACCGGCCGGCGACACGGTCGAACCCGACGCCGTCGAGGAGGTGGTGGTCCGCGGCATCCGGGCCAGCGTGGCCCAGAGCCTGGCGATCAAGCGGGAGTCGGCCCAGGTGGTCGAAACCGTGGTCGCCGAGGACATCGGCAAGCTGCCCGACAACAACGTGGTCGAGGCGCTGCAGCGGGTGACGGGCGTGCAGGTGACCAACCGCTCGGGCGGCGAGGCCACGGCCATCTCGATCCGCGGCCTGCCCGACATCACCACCACCTGGAACGGCCGCAACGTCTTCACCGCCTCGGGCCGCCAGTTCGCCCTGCAGGACATCCCGGCCAACCTGGTCAAGCGCATCGACGTCTACAAGACCCGCAGCGCCGACCAGATCGAGACCGGCATCGCCGGTCAGGTCGACGTGTTCACGCGCCGGCCGTTCGACTTCAAGGGGCCGACCTTCTCGCTGGCCAGCCGCGGCGTCTATCACGACCAAGCCGACAAGTTTAACCCGAACATCAGCGCCCTGGTGGCCGACCGCTGGGACACCGGCGCGGGCGAGTTCGGGGCCCTGCTGAACGTCAGCTACGCCCGCACCCGCTATCGCGACCAGAGCGTCACCGCCGGCGCCATCGTGCCGTTCGCCACCGAGAACCCGCCCTCGGGCTGGACGGCGCTGGAGCGCATCCAGCCCACCGACGGCCGCGCCATGAACACGGACGGCACCTACCAACAGCTCTGGCTGCCCGGCACAAACAGCGGCCTGCCCAGCGCCGCGGGCTCGACCCTGACCATCAACGGCGTGGCCACGCCCTACCTGCTGTCGCGCGACGCGGTGTTCCAGGCCGACCTGCTGGGCGACCGCAAGCGCCCGGCCGTCAACGCCGCCCTGCAATGGGCGCCGAACGAGCGCTCGCAGTACACCTTCGAGTTCTTCTACGACGGCTACCGCAACACCACCTTCAACAACCTGCTGTTCTCGTTCGTCGACTGGTGGGGCGACCTGGGTTCGAATCCGGCCTCGACCTACACGACCTATTCCGGCACCAACATCATCAAGTCGCGCACCGTCGGTTCGGTCTACGGCTTCAACAGCGGCGACCTGACCGTCGCCAAGACCGACAGCTTCGTCTACGCCCTGAACGGCAAGTGGGACATCGGCGACCGGCTGCAGGTGGTGGGCGACCTGTCCTACCAGACCAGCAAGTACAGCTCGGCCTTCATGGCCATGCGCACCGACCGGGTGGCCAACGAGATCAGCGTCGACTTCAATCCGGGCGACGGGATCACCTCGTTCCACTTCGACGACGACAGCCTGCTGACCGATCCGGCCCAGTGGAACGTCGCCCAGTTCTACGACAACGCCAACCGCAACAAGGGCGACGCGATCACCCTGTCGGTCGACGGCAAGTACGACGCCGACTGGGGGCCGCTGACCAAGCTCGGCTTCGGCTTCCGCTACGACGACCGCGGGGCGTCGGAGGCGCAGCGCACGCAGTCGGCCTATCTGGGACGCTCGCTGTCGAGCCTGCCGTCGGGCCTGCAATGGGTGAACGAAGGCTTCTTCGACGGCCGGGCCGACGTGCCGACCACCTGGGTGGTGGCCAACGGCTATTACCTGCGCGACCACATCGACGAGATCCGCCAGCTCTATCACGCGGCCGACGCCAACTTCGAGACCACCGGCCAGCTGTCGCTGTTCGAGAATTTCAAGGTCGACGAGGCCACGACCTCGGCCTACCTCGTCGCCGACTTCGAGACCCAGCTGTTCGGGCGGCGGCTGCGCGGCCAGGGCGGCCTGCGCTATGTCGAGGTCAAGACCGACATGATCTTCAACGACGAGCTGGCGACCATCGCCCAGGGCAGCCTCGTCCAGACCTCGGCCTCGAAGAAGGCCAGCGACGTCCTGCCCAGCGTCACCATCCGCTACGACGTGACCGAGGACTTCGCGCTGCGCTTCAACTACGGCAAGACCCTGCGGCGACCCGACTTCACCGCCCTGAACCCCAACTTCTCGCTGACCGACGACCTGACCAATGTCGGCTACGGCACCGGCTCCAGCGGCAATCCGGACCTGGAGCCCACCCGCGCCACCAATTACGACCTGACGGCCGAGTGGTACTTCGCGCCGGGCAGCGCCCTCTACGCCACGGCCTTCCGCCGCGAGATCGACGGCCTGGTGGTGTCGCTGCGCCGCATGCAGACCATCCAGAACACCACGAACAACACCACCTCGTTCGTGGTCAGCCAGCCGGTCAACGCGTCGGACGGCGTGCTGAAGGGGATCGAGATCGGCCTCGTCTATTTCCCGAAGAACCTGCCGGGCTATCTGGACGGCCTGGGCTTCCTGGGCAGCGTGACCAAGCTCGACTCCTCGCAGAACGTGCCCAAGACCAATGCGGCGGGCGAGATCATCGGCCAGGAGAACACCGCCTTCTTCGGGGTGTCGGACTTCTCCTACAACCTCACCCTGGCCTATGAGCGCGGACCGGTCGGCGCCCGCCTGTCCTATGTCTGGCGCGACGACTTCCTGGCCAACAACGAGGCGGCGCTGTTCGCCAACCCGATCGGCGTCTGGCGGCGGCCGGAAAAGAGCCTCGACATGCAGGTGAACTACAAGGTCAACGACCGCCTGGCCCTGACCTTCGACGCGGTGAACCTGACCGAGGAGATCGGCCAGTCCTACTACGCGTTCGGCGACGCCGGCGGCCCCGACACCGACAATTTCGGCTCGGCCCTGCTCAGCCGCACCTTCGCGATCGGGCTTCGCTACCAGTTCGACTAGGCGTTCGCCTCGCCGGTCCGGCGGGTCCCGCCGTCGGGCCGGCGTCTTTCGTCCTCGGGGCTCGCCGCCCTCAGGCCTGGGCCTGGTGCTCGACGTGGCCGTCCAGCACCTCGGTGCGGGAGAACACCTCTTCCTGGCCGTCGAGCAGCAGTTCCTCGGCGGCCACGTGGTCGCGCTCGGCCTCCTCGAGCACCATGCGCAGGGCCTCGACCTCGGTGTCGGCCTCGACCAGCACGCTGCGCAGGGGGGCGTGGCCTTCGCCCAGTCGGATCTCGATGCGCCATTGGGCGGTCATGGTCGGGTCTCCCTTCAGCCAGACTGATAACGCAAGTCGCCGTCCAGGGTTCGCGCCCCCCAAGTTCGCCCCTGCCAAGTTCTCATGGGCAGGTTGCGGGGCGTTGCACGGCGGGCCGTCCTCGGCGAGGTTGCCAGCCGGAAGTCAGTCGGAAGGGATTCTATGGTTCGGCGTGAGGCGCGGCTTGAAGGGATCAGCCGTCGCGGACTGATGGTTGGCGCGGCCGGGGTCGCGGGGCTGGCCCTGGCCGGCAAGGCGGCGGCGCAGGGGCGGGGCAGCGATCGCGTCGAGGCGCTGATCGCCCGGATGACCATCGAGGAGAAGGCCGGACAGCTGTCCTGCTACGCCGACATGATCCGCCCGCCGGTGGGCGACATGAACCCGGCGGTCAACCTGCGCAACACCCAGCAGCTGCTGGCCGAGACCCGGGCGGGCCGGATCGGCACGCTGATGAACGGCGTCGGCGTCGAAGGCGCGCTGATGGCCCAGACGGCGGCGGTGGAGCATTCGCGCCTGGGCATCCCGCTGCTGCTGGCGGCCGACGTGATCCACGGCTTCAAGACCGTCTATCCGATCCCGCTGGCCGAGGCCGCCGCCTTCGATCCGCCGCTGGCCGAGCGCACCGCCCGGGCGGCCGCCGAGGAGGCCACGGCCCATGGCCTGCACTGGACCTTCGCGCCGATGGTCGACGTGGCCCGCGACGAGCGCTGGGGCCGGGTGGCCGAGGGCTCGGGCGAGGACGTGTTCCTGGGCGAGGCGCTGGCCCAGGCCCGGGTGCGCGGCTTCCAGGGGCCCAACCTGACGGCGCCGGATTCGATGCTGGCCTGCGCCAAGCACTTCGCCGCCTACGGCGCGGTGGCCGCGGGCATGGACTACAACACCGTCGAGCTGTCGGAAGCGACGCTGCGCGAGGTGCACCTGCCGCCGTTCCAGGCCGCCTTCGAGGCCGGGTGCCTCACCGCCATGTCGGCCTTCAACGACATCAACGGCGTGCCGGCCACGGCCAACAAGCGCCTGCTGACCGACCTGCTGCGCGGCGAGTGGAACTTCCGCGGCGTGGTGATCTCCGACTACACCGCCGACCAGGAGCTGGTGGCCCACGGCTACGCCGCCGACGATCGCGACGCCGCGCGCCTGGCGATCCTGGCGGGCGTCGACATCAGCATGCAGAGCGGGCTCTACAGCCGCTACCTGCCCGAACTGGTGGCCGGCGGCGCCGTGCCGATGGCGGTGGTCGACCAGGCGGTGCGCCGGGTGCTGATGCTGAAGGAGGCCATCGGCCTCTTCGACCTGCCGTTCAAGTCGATCGATCCCAAGGCCCAGGCCGCCCGCACCGCGACCCCGCAGATGCGGGCGCTCAGCCGCGAGGCCGGCGGGCGCTCCATCGTGCTGCTGAAGAACGACGGGAACCTGCTGCCGCTGCCGCGCGCGGGCAAGCGCATCGCCCTGATCGGTCCCTTCGCCGAGGACCGCGACAACATCCTGGGGCCGTGGGCCTTCTTCGGCGACAAGAGCCTGGGCGTGGACCTGGCGTCCGGCTTCCGCCAGGCGCTGGAGGATCCGAACCTTCTGCGCACCGCCAAGGGCAGCGAGGTGGAGACCTCGATCCCCGGCGGGATCGAGGCGGCGGTCGCCGTCGCCCAGAGCGCCGACATCGTCGTGCTTGCCGTCGGCGAGGGCCAGAACATGTCGGGCGAGGCCCAGTCGCGCACCGACATCGGCGTTCCCAAGCCGCAGATGCAGCTGGTCGAGGCCGTGGCCGCCGTGGGCAAGCCCACCGTCGTGCTGCTGCGCCATGGCCGGGCCCTGGTGCTGGACGGCGCGGTGAAGAACGCCCCGGCGATCCTGGCCACCTGGTTCCTGGGCACCGAGACCGGCCATGCGGTGGCCGACGTGGTGTTCGGAACGGTGAACCCGTCGGGCCGCCTGCCGGTCAGCTTCCCGTATGAGAGCGGCCAGCAGCCCTACGCCTACAATCATCGCACCACCGGCCGCCCGGCGCCGGCCGACAGCGAGATCCAGGAATACAAGGCCCGCTGGCGGACGGTGAAGAACGAGGCGCTGTACCCGTTCGGCTACGGGCTTTCCTACACCACCTTCGCCCTGTCGGACCTGAAGCTGTCGACGACCAGCCTGGCCTGGAACGACCCCTTGCGGATCACCGCCAAGGTCAAGAACACCGGCAAGGTGGCCGGCGCCCACGTGGTGCAGCTCTATGTGCGCGATCGCGTGGCCAGCCGCACCCGGCCGGTGCGCGAGCTCAAGCGCTTCGCGCGGGTGGAGCTGCATCCGGGCGAGACCCGCGAGGTCAGCTTCGTCCTGCAGCGTGAGAGCCTAGCCTTCTACGGCGACGACGGCTGGGTCGCCGAGCCGGGCCTGTTCGACCTGTGGGTGGCCAACAGCTCGGTCGACGGGCTGAACGCGCAGTTCACGCTGCTGGGGGCATAAGAGGATCCGTCTCAGACCGCCGCATCCACCTCCGCGAACAGCCCCCGCACCCAGTCGTCCACCCGGCCGTCGATGACCAGGTGCACGCGGTCTTCCGTTCCGCGGTTGGCCACGCTGTGCGTGTCGGAGAGCTTCAGGTACCAGGCGCTGCCGGCCTCCATCGTCACGCGCACGCCGTTGAGGCGGAAGTCGACGTCGGGATTGGTGACGACCGGCACGTGGAAGCGGACGTGGGTCGACTCGGCGTCGAGATCGAGGTCGGTGTGGGGCTTGATCACCGAGCCGGCCGCCAGCTTCATCAGCCGGGCGCTGGTCACCGGCATCGGGAAGGCCGCCAGCACTTCGCGGAAGTAGGGGCAGGGGGCCAGGAACGGGGTGTCCTCGAACGCCGTGGCTTCCGGGTCGGAATAGATCATCATCACCGGATGGGTCGCGCCGACCTTGCTGCGCAGGGGAATGACGCTCCAGTCGCCCTCGTAGTTCTGCTGCACGAAGTGGGCGATCCAGTCGGTGGAGGCGGTCAGGGTCTCCAGGTCCGCGCGCAGCCGTCCGGGATCGAAGGTCAGCGGCAGCCGAAGGCGGTCTGGCAATCTCATCGCGCGAGCCTATTGTGCCGCTTCTCAACCGACAAGGGCCGGGAGCAGGCGTGCAACTTGAAGAGGGTGGGGCGCTGGTCGACGAGCTGCTGGCGCGGCCGGACGTGTGCGCGGCGCTGGCGGATCACTTCCGCGACGAGGATTTCGCGACCGCCCTGAAGAGGCTGGCCGAGGAGCGCGGCCTGGCCTTTCCGGCCGCCGCGATCGGGGAGCGGCTGGAGCGGCGCATGTTCGTGCATCGCCCCGTCGCGCCGCCCGCCGGCTGGCTGCCGATCGCGCTGGCGCCGGACGAGGATGCGGTCGACTGGGCCTTCTTCGGGGCGCGGCGGCTGACGGAGTCGTTCTTCGGCCAGAGCGTCCCGCCGGTGCGGTCCTCGCCGCTGAACCGCTTCGCGCGCCTGCGCACGCCGCTGTCGGCGCTGGAAGGCTTGGCCGGACCGGCCCCGGACGGGCTCGTCTTCCACATGTCGCGCTGCGGCTCGACGCTGGTCGGCCGGATGCTGGGCGCGGCCGAGGGGGCGACCGTGCTGTCGGAGGCCGCGCCGATCGACGCGGTGGTCCGCGCCGACCTGCCGTGGGCGCGGCGCGTCGCGCTGCTGCGCGGGGTGGTCGCGGCCCTGGGT
>JASGDR010000384.1:0-4573 GCA_047607095.1 Caulobacter sp. | reverse complement strand
GGTGGCCCGGAGGGCCGGAGGGGGTCTGCGCAGTCGTCATTCGAACACCCCCAGCGCCGCGTCCACGCCCGCTCCGGCCGGCGCGCCGAAGCCTTCCCAGCGGAGCACCGCCTCCAGCGCCGCCAGGGTCTGCAGCACGGCGTGCTTGCGGGCGTTCACGCCCATCGTCCCGATCCGCCAGATCTTGCCGGCGAGGGGGCCGAAGGCCGCGCCGATCTCGATCTCGAACTCGGTGCGCATGCGGGCCTTCACGCGGTCGTAGTCGACGCCCGCGGGCGCGATCACGCCGGTGACGTTGGCCATCTTGCAGGCCTGGTCGCCGTAGACGGTCAGGCCCATCGCCTCGATCCCGGCGGTCATGGCGGCGCCGGCCTGGGCGTGGCGGGCGAAGCGGGCCTCGAGCCCTTCCTCCAGCACGATCCGCGCGCATTCGCGGGCGGCGAACAGCATGCTGGCCGCCTCGGTGTGGTGGTTCAGCCGCTTCTCCGACCAGTAGTCCATGATCATGGCCAGGTCGAAGTAGTTGGAGGCGATGCGGCGGCCGCTGCCGATATTGCCCGGGCCGGCCAGGCCCTTCTCGACATGGCGACGGGAAAAGATGTGGTCGGCGGCCTTGTCGCTGATGGTGATCGGGGCCGAGCCGGAGGGGCCGCCCATGCACTTCTGCAGGCCGGCGGTGACGATGTCGGCCTTCCAGGCGTCGACAGGAACGCTCATGCCGCCGAGCGTGGCGGTGGCGTCGACATAGAGCAGGGCTCCGTGGCGCCGGCAGATCTCGCCGATCGCCTCGATCGGCTGGGCGATGGTGGTCGAGGTGTCGCCGTGCACGCAGGCCACCAGCCGCGGCTTCACGCGGGCGACCGCGTCCTCGACCGCCTGCGGATCGACGACCTTGCCCCACTCGCCCTCGACGAAGGTCACCTTGGCGTCACAACGCTCGGCGATCTCGGCCAGCAGCAGGCCGAAGCGCCCGGCGTTGACCACCACGATGTCGTCGCCGGGAACAAGCGTCGAGACCAGGGCCGCCTCGATGCCGGCGCGCGAGGTGCCGTCGACCACGAAGGTCCAGCGGTTTTCGGTCTGGAAGACGCCGCGATAGAGCGCCATCACCTCGTTCATATAGCCGGTGAACTCTGGGTCGAACTGGCCCAGCAGCTGCACCGACATGGCCCGCAGCACGCGCGGGTGCACGTTGATCGGGCCGGGGCCCATCAGCAGGCGGGCGGGGTGGTCGAGTTCCCCGATGGCTTTGAAGGAGGTGGCGGTCATACGGTGATCTTTGACAGGGCGGTCGCTGTGCGTCCTTCGAGGCTCGCCTGCGGCTCGCACCTCAGGATGAGGAAGGGGGCTGGCATTCCGAGGTCCTCATCCCGAGGCGCCGCGAAGCGGCCTCGAAGGACGCAGGGCGTTCGACGTCGCCAGCCGCTCGACGAACCCGACCATGGCCTGGGCCGCCAGGGCGCAGTCGGCGTCGGTGACGGCTTCGGCGGGGTTGTGGCTGATCCCGCCCTCGCAGCGGATGAACAGCATGGCGGTGGGGCAGAGGTCGGCGACGACCATGGCGTCGTGGCCGGCCCCGCTGGGCAGGCGGCGGGCGGCCGCGCCGTCGCCCAGGTTTTCGACCGAAGCCGACAGCAGGTCGGTGAGGCCGGCGTCGCAGGGGCTTTCGGCCAGCTCCTGCATCAGGGTGACGGAGACCTTCAGGCCGCGCCTTTCGGCGATGGCCTCGATCTCGGCGGTCACCGCCGCGACGGCCGCGTCGCGCGTGGCCGAGGTCTCGGCGCGGATGTCCATCGAGAACTCGACGGCGCCGGGAATGACGTTGAAGGCGCCGGGCAGGGCGGTCATGCGGCCGACCGTGCCGACCAGGCCGTCGGTGCCGGCCCCTTCGCGGCAGATGCGTTCCAGGGCCAGCACGGCCTCGGCGGCGGCGGGGCCGGGGTCCTTGCGCAGGCCCATCGGGGTGGTGCCGGCGTGGCCCGCCTGGCCCTTGAACCGCACCAGGATCCGCTTCTGGGCGGCGATGGCGGTGACGACGCCCAGCGCCAGGCCCTCGGCCTCCAGAACCGGGCCCTGCTCGATATGGGCTTCGAGAAAGGCCAGCACCTCGTCCGGCTCACGGGCGGCCTCGGCGATGCGGGCGGGGTCCAGGCCGAAGGCGGCGAAGGCCTCGGCCAGGCTCGTGCCCTCCGCGTCGGTCATCTCGACCACGCGGGGATCGACCGTGCCGGCGACGGCGCGGCTGCAGGCCATGGAGGCGGGAAAGCGCGAGCCTTCCTCGTCGCCGAAGGCGATGGCTTCTAGGGCGAAGGGCAGGCGGCGGCCCTGGCGGCTGAAGGCGTCGATCACGTCGACCGCCAGCATCACCCCCAGCGCGCCGTCATAGCGGCCGCCGTTGCGAACGCTGTCGATGTGCGAACCGATCAGCAGGGCGGGGGCGTTCGGAGCGTCGCCCTCGTAGCGGCCCACCAGGTTGCCGGCCGGATCGAGGCGCACGGCCATGCCGGCCTCCTCCATCCAGAACCTCAGGGTGTCGAGGGCGGCCTTGTGGGCGCTGGTCAGGAACCGCCGGACCAGCATGTCGTCGGCCTCGCTGAAGGGCGCCGCGCCCATCAGGTCGCAGCGGGCCTTGGCCCTGACGCCGACCTCGAACCCTTGGGTCACGCAGCTCCCCGCATCTCGTCGCCCCATCGGTAGCAGGCTGCGCCCGCCGATCCCCGTCGGCAAGCGCTCCGACGGCCAAGTCGCCGCCCGATTGCCCGCGCAAGCGCCAGCCTGACCGGCGGGCGCCTGTTCGTAAGTCATAAATCACTTACTTGAAGGGGCAAGGCCGTGCGTCCTTCGAGGCCCGCTGCGCGGGCGCCTCAGGATGAGGACTGCCTTGCTCTGAATTCCTCATCCTGAGGTGCGAACCGGGAGGCGAGCCTCGAAGGACGCACGGGCCGTCAGCTCTCCGCCGCCAGCGTCAGCCGCTTCTTCGGGAAGGCTTCGGGCAGTTCGTCGCGCAGGAAGGCCATCATCTTCTCGCGCACCTCGCAGCGCAGGTCGAAGGTCACCGGCGCGTTGCGGGCGCTGACCAGGCAGCGCACCTCCATGACCTCGGGCGTGATGTCGGTGACCTGCAGGTTCACGACCTTGCCGTCCCAGAGCTTCGAGTCCCGCGCGATCTCCTCCAGCTTGGCGCGCAGGCGGTCCACCGGGGCGGCGGGGTCGACATAGAGCATGGCCGTGCCGATCAGGGCGGCGTTCTCGCGGGTCCAGTTCTGGAACGGGGTCTGGATGAAGTAGCTGAGCGGCAGCACCATCCGCCGCCAGTCCCACAGGCGAACGACCACGTAGGTGGCGTTGATCTCCTCGATGTTGCCCCACTCCTTCTCGACGATGACGGCGTCGTCGATGCGGATCGGCTGGGTGACGGCGATCTGGATGCCGGCGATCAGGTTGGTCAGCAGCGGCTGCAAGGCCAGGCCCACGATCACCGAGGCCGCGCCGCCGGCGGCCAGCAGGCTGACCCCCCACTGCCGCACGCCGGGGATGGTCATCAGCGCCAGCGCCAGGGTGAAGATGCCGACCAGGATCGCCATGGCCCGCCGCAGGATGCGGATCTGGGTGACGTGCTTGCGGGCCAGCAGGTTGTCCTCGACGTCGACCTTGAAGCCCCGCAGGTAGAGGGCCGAGCCGATGTCGAGCGCGGTCATGGCCATCCAGCCCAGCAGCAGGATGAACAGCACCAGCAGCACGTGCTTGGCCGTCTGCGCCTGGGCCGTGTCGAGCGGCGCGACCGAGGCCGCCGCGCCCAGGGCGGCGACCACGAAGGCCATGCGCGTGGGCCGCCGCGTGCGGGCGATCAGGGCCTGCCAGAAGGCGTCGCGCTTCGACAGCGAGTGGCGCACCATCCGCACGGCGACGGCGTGGACGCTCCAGGCCAGCACGACGGCCAGCGCGATCAGGGCGAGGCTGACCATCCAGGGCGGCGCCCAGGCGATCAGCCAGACGGAGTCGTTCAGCCAGTCCGGCAGCTGGTCGGCGATGGTGTTCATGACCGGGGCCAACGCGCGCGGCCGGTGATCGCTCCCCGAAAAACGCGGTTCACGCCCCGCGAGCGGCTAACGGCTCAAGGCTTGCGCAGGTCCGCGCGGCTAGCCTTGCAGCGGCCTGGCGAACTTGCCCGCCGCGCGCACGGAGCCGGTGGCGACGCCCGTCGGCGAGCCGCCGGGCGGCTCGTCGGTGACGGCCAGCAGGGCGGTGTAGGTTCCCGCGCCGCGCAGGCCCTCGGGCATCGGAATGCGCTTGGGCGCGTCCGTCGGGATCACGCCCAGCGAGATCGCCTTCTGGCCCTCGGGGATGATCCACAGCTCAGCGTCGCGGCCCCGCGGCATCTGCATGTCCATCGGCGTCAGCATCACCTGGTCCATGGCGTGGTCGAGGGTGGCGACCAGCATCGGCTTCTTCGTCGCCGGATCGGCGATCAGCGCCACTTCGGCGGCCTGAGGCCCGGCCGGAGCCGGGACGGCGACCGGCGGCGGCGCCGGGCGCGGCAGAACGGCCGCGACCACGCAGGCCGCCGCCAGGG
>JASGDR010000383.1:0-3665 GCA_047607095.1 Caulobacter sp. | reverse complement strand
CTTGGCGCCGCGTCCGACCATCTTGCGCACGTCGTCGAAAGGCAGGGCGGGCAGGCCCTCTTCGGCGAGGATGGTGTTCAGCGCGCCCACCAGGTCCGGCGCGGTGTCGACCAGGGTGCCGTCGAGGTCGAAGGCGATCGTGCTGTCTTTGAGGGCGTGCGAGAGAGACATGACCCTGGCCTTTCGGCTAAAGGCGCGGCTAATGCAACTTTGGTTCGCTTCGGAGTCGCCCTGGTCATGACCACGACCGCTTCTTCTCGTCCGCGCGCGGCGGTGATCCTGGCCGCCGGCCAGGGCACCCGGATGAAGTCGCCGACGCCCAAGGTGCTGCACAAGGTCGGCGGACGGGCGATGCTCGACCATGCGATCGACGCGGCGCAGGCGCTGGGCTGCGAGCGCATCGTGGTGGTGGTCGGCGCCCACAGCCCGCAGGTCGGCGAGCACGCCAGAAAGCGCCTGGGTCCGGACGCCACGGTCGTGCAGGATCCGCCGCTGGGCACCGGCCACGCCGTGCTGGCCGCCAAGGACGCCCTGGCCGACTTCGACGGCGACGTGGTCGTCACCTATGCCGACTGCCCGCTGCTGAACGCCCCGGTGATCGCGCCGCTGTTCACGCTGCGCGAGGCCGGCGCCGACGTCGCCGTCCTGGGCTTCGAGGCCGCCGATCCGGGCGCCTACGGCCGCCTGGTGCTGGCGCCGGGCCACGTGCTGCTGCGCATCGTCGAGGCCAAGGACGCCGAGCCGGCCGTCCTGGCCCTCAAGCACTGCAATTCCGGCGTTCTGGCCGCCGACCGCGCCCGGCTGTTCGACCTGCTGGCCGCCGTCGGCAACGACAACGCCAAGGGCGAGTACTATCTGACCGACATCGTCGGCATCGCCCACGACCGCAAGCTCTCGACCCGGGCGACCTTCGCGCCGGAAGCTTCGGTGCAGGGCGTCAATTCCCAGGCCGAACTGGCCGCCGCCGAAGCCGTCTGGCAGGCGGGCCGCCGCGCCGTGCTGATGGCCGAGGGCGTGACCATGCCCGCGCCCGAGACCGTCCATCTGTCGTGGGACACGGCGATCGCCGCCGGCGTCACGGTCGAACAGTTCGTGGTGTTCGGCGCGGGCGTCGACGTCGCTTCGGGCGCGGTGATCAAGGCCTTCAGCCACCTGGAAGGCGCGAGCGTCGGGCAGGGGGCCCTGATCGGTCCCTACGCCCGCCTGCGTCCGGGCGCCGAGATCGGCCCCGAGGCGCACATCGGCAACTTCGTCGAGGTCAAGAAGGTCAAGGTCGGCGCCGGCGCCAAGGCCAACCACCTGACCTATCTGGGCGACGGCTCGGTCGGCCCCAAGGCCAACATCGGCGCCGGCACCATCTTCTGCAATTACGACGGCTTCGAGAAGTTCGAGACCCATGTCGGCGCGGGCGCCTTTATCGGCTCCAACTCGGCCCTGGTCGCGCCCGTGCGCATCGGCGACGGCGCCATGACCGGCTCCGGCTCGGTGATCACTGCCGACGTTCCCGCCGGCGATCTGGCGCTGAGCCGCGCCCCGCAAGCCAACAAGACCGGATGGGCGGCCAAGTTCCGCGCCCTCAAGCAGGCCAAGAAGGACAAGAAGGCATGAGCGCCGACGCGCAGAAGAAGGCTTCGGGCGAAGCCGCCGCCCTGCTGGTGGAGCCGGGCATGGTCGTGGGGCTGGGCACCGGTTCGACCGCCGCCTGGTTCGTCAAGGCGCTGGCCGCCCGCAAGCTCGACGTCCGCGGCGTGCCGACCTCGGAAGCGACCGCGAGCCTCGCCCGCGAGCTGGGCATTCCGCTGGCGACCCTGGACGACGTCATGTCGATCGACCTCACCGTCGACGGCGCCGACGAGATCGGCCCGGGTCTGTCCCTGATCAAGGGCGGCGGCGCGGCCCTGCTGCGCGAAAAGCTGGTCTGGGAGGCCTCCAAGCGCTGCGTCGTCATCGCCGACGCCGCCAAGCACGTGAAGGTGCTGGGCAAGTTCCCGCTGCCGATCGAGGTGGTGCGCTTCGGCCACCCCCACACCGGGCGTCGCCTCGCCGACATCGCCGCCGAGTTCGACCTGCCGCCGCCGCGCCTGCGCATGGCCGAGCGGGGCGTCGTCGTCACCGACGGCGGCAACGTGATCTACGACATGGCTTCGGGCGCGATCGCCGAGCCGGCGGCCCTGGCCGCGGCGCTGAAGGCCGTCACGGGCGTGGTCGACCACGGCCTGTTCCTCGATCTCGCCGACGAGGCCCTGGTCGGGACCGACGACGGGGTGGTCAAGCTCCTGCCTTGATCCCATATCCCGTTGCCGCGCAGACGCTGTAAATTCGCTTTGATCCGGAGCCGATGATGGCTGAGTACGACTTCGACCTCTTCGTCATCGGCGCCGGTTCGGGCGGCGTGCGCGCCGCGCGGCTGGCGGCCCTGTCGGGCGCCAAGGTGGCCGTGGCCGAGGAATACCGGGTCGGCGGCACCTGCGTGGTGCGCGGCTGCGTGCCCAAGAAGTTCATGGTCTACGCCAGCGAGGTCTCCAGCCAGCTGAAGACCGCCAAGGGCTACGGCTGGACGGTGGGCGACGCCAGCTTCGACTGGAAGACCTTCCTGCACGACAAGGACGTCGAGATCGCGCGCCTGTCGGGCATCTACGTCACCAACCTGCGCAAGGCCGGCGCCCACCTGCTGCACGGCAAGGCCCGGATCGTCGATGCCCACACCGTCGAGGTGCTGCCGCGCGAAGGCTCGCCGGACGCCGGCCGCTACACGGCCAAGCGCATCCTCGTCGCCACCGGCGGCCGCCCGGTGCGTCCGGACTTCGAGGGCGCCGAGCACGGGATCACCTCGGACGAGGCGTTCCACCTGCCGGCCCTGCCCAAGCGGGCCCTGGTGGTCGGCGGCGGCTACATCGCCGTCGAGTTCGCCGGCATCTACGCCGGGCTGGGGGTGGAGACCACGCTCTGCTACCGCGGCTCCAACATCCTGCGCGGCTTCGACGACGACGTCCGCGCCCATCTCGCCGACGAGATGGAGAAGCGCGGGATCAAGGTGGTGCTGGGCTGCTCGCACCAGTCGATCGAGAAGACCGACGCCGGCCTCGTCAGCACCTTCAACAACGGCCTGACCTTCCAGAGCGACGTCGTGCTCTTCGCCACCGGCCGCGACCCCTATGTCGAGGGCCTGGGCCTCGAGAACGCCGGGGTGAAGCTGAACGACAAGGGCGCGATCGCCGTCGACGCGCACTCCAAGACCAATGTCGACAGCATCTGGGCCGTCGGCGACGTCACCGACCGCATCAACCTGACGCCGGTGGCCATCCGCGAGGGCGCGGCCTTCGCCCAGACCGAGTTCTACGGCAACCCGACCACCTTCGATCACGACCTGGTCGCCTCGGCGGTGTTCTCGCAGCCGCCGATCGGCGCGGTCGGCATGAGCGAGGCCGAGGCCCGCCACGCCTTCGGCAAGGTCGACATCTATCGCGCCGTCTTCCGGCCGATGAAACTGACCTTCTACGGCGGCCAGGAGCGCTGCCTGATGAAGCTGGTCGTCCGCCAGGACAACGAGCAAATCGTCGGCGTCCACGTCGTGGGTCCCGACGCGCCCGAGATCATCCAGATGGCCGCCATCGCCGTGAAGATGGGCGTCACCAAGCCGCAGGTGCTGTCCCACTGCGGCTTGG
>JASGDR010000382.1:0-14704 GCA_047607095.1 Caulobacter sp. | reverse complement strand
GTTCTCCGACATCGAGAGGCCTGGCTCGACGCGCCAGAAGAGGTCGGGGCAGACGGCGATGAAGCCCTGGACGGCGTATTCGGCGGCGATCAGGCGGATGCCGGCGTTGACGCCGAAGATCTCCTGCACGACCACGATCACCGGCGCTGGGCCGGGGGTGTCGGGGCGGACGACCAGGGCCTGGAAGTCGCCGTCGTCGGTCTGGATGGTCAGGCTCTCGGTCATGGTCGTCTCCCTGGCGTGGCGTCGAACGCAGGGAACGATGGCGGCCGCGGATCGCGCGGGCTTGAACATTGCGGCCGCGCCCCGGGCGATCGCGCCGTCGATCACGCCCGCCGGGCGCGAAAAAGGCCCGCCCCTCGCGAAGGGCGGGCCTTCCGACCGTTTCCGAAGACCGCTTAGCGGTAGCGGTATTCGTAGTGGCAGTTCTTCTTGGAATTGTGCTTGGCGATCTGGTTGCCGGCCACCGCGCCGACCACGCCGCCGAGGATCGCGCCCTCGGTCTTGGCGCCGTTGCCGGCCACGGCCGCGCCCAGGGCGCCGCCGCTCAGGCCGCCGATCACGGTGCCCTTGTTGCGCGCCTTCTTCGTGCTCTTGCAGACCAGCACCCGCTCGCGGCGCTGCTGGGCCTCGGCGACGGTGACGGCGACGGTGGAGGCGGTGAAGGCCAGGCTCACCGCGACGATCAGGGTTTTCATTTGGGCGCGCATGGCGACCTCCGTTGAGAGCGTTGTCTTGTGTCCCTTGGGGGAATAACGCCGAAGCTCCCGGTCGGTTCTATGTCGGAAGCCCGACGCGGAAGCCCGGCGATGGATCAGCCGTCGACGCGATAGCGGCCGTCGCCGTCGGGGCAGACCCGGACGTAGCGGTTGTCGGTGCGGCCCTGGTACTCGGTCGGGGCCTGCACCAGGCGGCACTTGCGCTCGTTGTAGCGGTTCCATTCCGAATAGCCGCCGGCCCGGTCGCGATACTCGGCGCTTTCGCGGTAGGGCACGGTGTCGTCGTAGGACCAGTACTGGCCGCGGCTGTCGCAGCGGGCCTTGGCGGCCGAATTGCCGATCGCCGCACCCGCGCCGGCGCCGACCACGGCCCCCAGCACGGCGCCTTCGGTCTTGGCGTTGCGGGCGGCGACGTTGGAGCCGATCACCGCCCCGGCCAGGGCGCCGATCACGCCGCCGGCGGTGGCGTTGCGCTTGGCGTCGTCGCGGCACGGATCGCTGTAGCCGCCGCCCGACAGGCCGCTGTTGTCGCCGTAGGTCGGCGGCGGAGCGGGCGGACCGTCGTCCCAGCGGCCGGCCTCGCTCGGATAGCGGCGGTCATAGGCCCCGCGGCCGTAGCGACGGTCGTAGTCGTCGCGGGCCCGCTCGTAGGCGGCCCGGTCGGCCTCCCACTGGCGGCGCTGGGCGTCGTAGTCGGACGCGTAGCGGTCGTCATAGCCGCTGGTGTCGAAGCGGCGGGCCTCGTCGGGATAGCGGCGGTCGTAGGCGCCGCGCCCGTTGCGGGCGTCGTAGCGGTCGCGGGCGCGCTGATAGGCGGCGCGGTCGGCCTCGAACTGGCGCTGCTCGGCGTAGTAGTCGGTGCTGGTGGGGTAGGCGGGCTTGCGCCAGCGGCTGGCCTCGCTGGGGTAGCGGCGGTCGTAGGCGCCGGCGCCGTAGCGGCGGTCGTAATCGGCGCGGGCGCGCTCATAGGCGGCCCGGTCGGCGTCGTACTGGGCCTGACGGCTGTCGTAGTCGGCCCGGCGCGCTTCGTAGGACGAGCGCTGCTGCTGGTAGGTCTGCAATTGCTGCTGATAGGCGCTGTCGCTTTGCGTTTCGTACTGCGCCATGGCGGGCGCGGCCGAGGTGATGGCGACGGCGCCGGCCATCAGCCAAGCCATACGACGGGAAGTCATGGGGAAGTCTCCGTTCCGACGAACGGATCGGGCGCTCCGCCCCACGAGAGGCGCCGATCCGGGTTCCAGGTCCCTGCGGCGGAATAAGCCGCGGGGAAGGTCAAGGTTCCCGGAAAAGGCGGCCGGTCAGTCGTTCAGCCAGGTGACGGCGAAGCGGTCGCCGGTCCAAACCGCCACGGCCATCGAGGCCTCTTCGGTTCCGAACGACAGGGCGGGGGCATTCAGCTCGACCTTGCGCGGCTCGTCGGCGGCGCAGGGGGCGCCGACGTCCTTGGCGCAGGTGGTCGGATAGGTTCCCGCCGGCTGGGCGGCGATGAAGAAGTTGGCGGCGTCGGCCACCAGGGTCACCGTCTCGGGCCGGCCCGGGGCGGCGGCGCGCTCGACAACCAACACGTGGGCCCCGCCGCGAGGCTCCAGCCGCGCCTGGTCGACCTTGCCGTCCCCGTCGAAATCCCCGGCCAGCGAGGGCAGGGCGGCGGCGAGGGCGAGCAGCAGGGCGGGCATGGGGAACACTCCTGGGTTACGACCTCAGGTTGGCGCGAGGCCGTGCGGCGTCAAGCCTCTTTAAGGGCCAGGCGCAGGTCGGTGCGCGCGAAGTCGTCGCCCTTGTAGAGCAAGGCGCCGTCGCCGTGCGTGCGGGCCAGCGCGTAGGCGAAGCAGTCGCCGAGGTTCAGCCCAGCCGGCGTGCGACGGCCGAAGCGTATGAAGGCGTCGATGGCTAGTCGGGTCTGCTCGGCGTCGGCCATGACGATTTCGATGCCGAAGGCCTGCAGCAGATACTCGGCTTCTTGGCGGCCTGTTTCGCCGCGGGTGACTTCCGCCTTGGCCAGCACTTCCCAGTAATTGACGGCCGACATCACTCGGCCGTCCGTTGTTGTCGCGAGCCTTGCCGAAAATGCATCGGCCTCGGGTTCGTTGAGCAGGATGGCCACGATCGCCGAGGCGTCGACGACTATCAACGCGGTAGACCGTCTGCGTCGTAAAAGTCGGTGTCGGCGGGCATCGGCGCCAGTTCGGGCAGGGCTCGAAAGCGGGCGGTGATCCGCGCGACCTCGTCGAGATCCACGTCGGGCGAGCGGGCCTGCCGGGAGCGATCCCGCGCCAAGGTTTCGCTCACCGCCGCGTCGATGGCTTCGGAGAAGCTCGCGCCGCGCAGGCGAGCCAGTTCGCGGACGTGATCCGCGACCTGGGTTTCGATCTCGATGGTCTCGACCTTGGTCATTGCGGCGGGAAACATACCGCTGATCGCCAAGCCCGTCACGCCGCCGGCTTGGTGACCGTCATCATGTAGTTGATGTCGACGTCGGTGGAGCGGCTCCAGCGGCCGGTCAGCGGGTTGTAGGCGACGCCGAACGGGCCCTGCATCTCGACCGGCTCGCCGGCGACGAAGGCGCGCAGCTCCTCGGGCTTGAGGAATTGCTTCCACTCGTGGGTGCCGGGCGGCACCCAGCGCAGCACGTATTCGGCGCCGATCTTCGCGAGCGCCAGGGCCTTCAGCGTGCGGTTCAGGGTGGCGACGATCATCAGGCCGCCGGGCTTCAGCAGCTGGGTGCAGGTGCGCAGGAAAGCGCCGGGATCGGCCACGTGCTCGATGACCTCCATGGTCAGCACCACGTCGAAAGGTCCCGCGCCCTCGGCTGCCAGCTGCTCGGCGGTGGCGGGGCGATAGCCGATCTCCAGGCCCTGTTCGGTGGCGTGGGTCGCGGCGGTCTTGATGTTGTTTTCCGAGGCGTCGATGGCGGTGACCGAAAAGCCCAGGCGGGCCATCGGCTCGGAGAGCAGGCCGCCGCCGCAGCCGATGTCGATCAGGGTGAGGCCCTCGAACGGCGCGCGGTCGTTCCCGTCGCGGCCGAACCGCTCCAGCGCCTGCTCCCTGATGAAGGCCAGCCGGCAGGGGTTGAAGACATGCAGCGGCGCGAATTTGCCCCTGGGATCCCACCACTCGGTGGCGATGGCCGAGAACCGCGCCACGTCGGCGGGGTCGATGCTCCAGTTGGGTGTGCTTCCTGCGGTGTCGGGGGCGGCGCTGGTCATGGCTGGTATCTAGCACGGCCAATTTTTCGCGCCATGCTGCGAGAAAAAAGACACATCGGCGACATTGCCGTTGCGCCAAGGCCCCGCTAGAAGGCGCGGGCTTGCGCGGAAGGACGGGTTCCGGCCGCGAAGGCGCAAGAAAAAACCGCTTTGGTTCGAGGATTTAGAGACGTGTCACGTCTGGTGATGAAGTTCGGCGGCACCTCGGTGGCCGACCTGGAGCGCATCCGCCGGGTGGCGCGCCTGGTCGCCGCGGAAGTCGCCACGGGCAAGCAGGTCGCCGTCGTCGTTTCCGCCATGTCGGGCAAGACCAACGAACTGGTCGCCTGGACGGACGGAGCCGGCCGCGCCGCCGCGGGCCTGCCGGCGTCTGACGACGAGTACGACGCCGTCGTGGCGTCGGGCGAGCAGGTGACCGCCGGCCTGTTGGCCATGACCCTGCGCAACATGGGCCACAAGGCCCGCTCGTTCCTGGGCTGGCAGGTGCCGATCCTCACCAACGAGGCCCACGGCAGCGCGCGGATCGAAGACATCCCGCCGGCCAATCTGGAAGCCTGCTTCGAGGCCGGCGAGATCGCCGTCATCGCCGGCTTTCAGGGCGTGACCGCCAATCAGCGCATCACCACGCTGGGCCGCGGCGGTTCGGACACCAGCGCGGTGGCCATCGCCGCCGCCGTGAAGGGCGCCTGCGACATCTACACCGACGTCGATGGCGTCTACACCACCGACCCGCGGATCGAGAGCAAGGCCAAGCGCCTGGCCAAGATCAGCTACGAAGAGATGCTGGAAATGGCCTCGCTGGGGGCCAAGGTGCTGCAGACCCGTTCGGTCGAGATGGCCATGGCCCATCGCGTCCCGGTGCGGGTGCTGTCGAGTTTCGTCGAGCCGGGCGAAGCCCCGGGCCAAGGTACGATCGTCTGCGACGAGGAAGAAATCATGGAAAAGCGCATCGTCTCGGGCGTCGCCTACAGCCGCGACGAAGCCAAGATCACCCTGCTGGGCCTGCCCGACCATCCGGGCGTGTCCTCGCAGATCTTCGGCCGTCTGGCCGACGCCAATGTGAACGTCGACATGATCGTGCAGTCGCGCGCCCGCAGCGCCGACACCGCCAACATGGAGTTCACCGTCGGCAAGCGTGACGCCGCGCGCGCCGTCGAGATCGTCCGCGCCGCCCAGGCCGAGATCGGTTTCGAGGACGTCGCCGTCAACGAGGACGTCGCCAAGGTGTCGGTGATCGGCGTGGGCATGCGCTCGCACGCCGGCGTCGCCCAGTCGATGTTCGCGGCCTTGGCCGAGAAGAACATCAACATCCAGGTCATCTCGACCTCGGAGATCAAGATTTCGGTCCTGATCGACGCGGCCTATACCGAGCTGGCCGTCCGCGCCCTGCACGCCGTGTACGGCCTGGACCAGCTGTAAGATCGCCGAGCCGCAGTGCGTCCTTCGAGGCTCGACTGCGGCTCGCACCTCAGGATGAGGAAGTCTTTGCGCTGAAGTCCTCATCCTGAGGCGCCCGCGTCAGCGGGCCTCGAAGGACGCACGGTCGTTGCCTAAACGTCGTGCTCTGACGTTATGAAGGCGAACCAGCCTTCGAGAGTCCCATGCCCGACGTCTTCAAGTTCGATCCCGCCGCCAAGACGGTCACCTTCCACGGCGACGCCGGCCTCGAGCTGCTCTACGACCTCTTGCTGCGCGCCAAGTTCGGCGACGGCTACGAGAAGCCGCTGCTGGTCAGCCCGTGGCTGGCCGCCCTGCTGCGCCAGCTGGACCAGGCCCTGCCCGACGACGGCCAGTGGTTCCCCGAAAAGCCCGGCCAGCCGATCTTCGACACCGACGACCTGCTGGCCATGGGCGACGCCGTGATCGAGGAAGGCCACACCGTCGGCTGGTGGACCATGACCGAGCCGGAAAAGCGCGACTACCTGCGCAACGTCATCGCCGCGCCCCATCCCCTGACCGACCTGCAGGTCGAGTTCATCGAGAGCGACATCGACGCCGCCCTCGAACAGGCCCGCCGCCTGGTGCGGGACGCCGAGGAGCCCCTGGCCCTGCCGGGACACGGCTGACGCCCTTCTTTGCCTTCCTGGGCCTTGTGCCCAGGATCCATCGTTCAGCCGCTTCTGAAATCAACGCTTTGGCGACCACGCTAGCGGAGCCCGTTTGGCGGCGCACAGCCTGGCGTGACCATGGGCCCTAGGCACAAGGCCTAGGGAGGCGGGCGTTTTCTCGTCGTGGAGGGTGGGACGCCTCCGTTGCCAGCGCTACAACATCACCATGGGCCACGACCTGACCGCCCCCGCAGAGCTGTCCTTCCGCCGCTACAGCGTCGAGGCGATCTCGCACGCCCACGACTTCGACCAGATCGTGCTGCCGCGTCGCGGCGTGCTGGAGATCGAGATCGACGGCCGGGGCGGGCGCGTCGATCCGGGCAGCGCCGCGGTGATCCCGCCGGGGACGCGTCACGTCTGCGCCGCCGACGGCGAGAATCTGTTCGTGGTGGCCGACATCGGCGCCGCCCTGATGGGGCCCTTCGAGCGCCTGCGTGAAAAGCCTTTCGCCTGCGTCACCAGTCCGGTGCGCGGCCTGCTGTCGTTCCTGGCGGGGGAAGCGCCGGGCGGGATCGACGACGGGGTGGCGGGCCTGTGGACGCCGCTTCTGCTGCGCGGCCTGTCGAACGGACCGATCGCCGTCGATCCGCGCCTGGCCCGCGCGGCGGCGATGATCGAGACCGGCTACCACCAGCCGCTGACCGTGCGCGATCTGGCGGCCGAGGCCGGCATGAGCCAGAGCCGCTTCTTCGAGCGTTTCGCCGCCGCCTATGGCGCGACCCCGCACGCGGCCCTGGCCGACGCGCGGCTGCGCGCCGCCCAGAGCCTGCTCGACGATCCGACCCTGTCGATCGCCGAGATCGCCCTCCGCACCGGCCACGGCGACCAGAGCACGCTGACGCGGCGGATGAAGGCCGTGCTGGGCGTGACGCCGGCGGTCTGGCGCAAACGGCGAGGTTGAGGCGACGCCGGGGTTCCATCAGCCCGGGCGGTTCGTCTAGGATTTCCGTCCAGTTTGCGTGGGTTCGGGGGAAGAGATGTTTCAGCTGTCGGCCGTGACCGAGCCGTTCGCCCGGCGCTTCGAGCCGGACGGCGACGGCTATGTGTTCCGCCATAGCCTGACGTCCCCCGCCTACCGGGTCACCGCGGCCGAGCGTGACCGGTTTGTCGCGGACTTTGGTCGCGGCGCGACGCTGGTGTTTATCGGCGGCGGCGCGGCCATGCTGGCCCTGCTCGTCGGCGGCGCGTGGTGGAGCGTCACCCACGGTCAGGTTCTGTCGCTGATCGTCGGCGTGGTCATCGTCTGGGGAGTGGTCGTCAATGTCGGCGTGACCCAATGGCTGTGGGGCGCGCCCAGCCGCGCCCTTCGCGGGCGCGCGTCGGCGGCGGACGGGCTTTCCAGGCCCGAAGCGCGGCGCCAGACCTTGCGTCGGCTGAGCTGGATGCAGTTGGCGGCGGGCGCTGGTTTCGCCGCGATCATCGCCTGGCGGGGCTACGGCGCCGATCCGGGCCTGACGGGCGAGGGGCGATTGTGGCTGGGGTTGGCCGCCGTCCTGGCCGTGGTCATCGCCGTCCAGGCCCTCCGCAAGTGGCGCAGCGGGCGCGGCTGAGCGGGAGCTTTCGCCTGATCTTCGAGAGCTTTCGCCAAAGCCATGGGATCGCGCGCCTGCTAGGTCGGGCGCCATGATCAGTCCCCGGAACCTCCTGCTCGGCCTTCTCTACGGTCTTGTCGCCGGCGCCCTGTGGGGCGGGGTGTTCCTGGCGCCGAAGCTGCTGGACGCCTTCACGCCGCTGCAGATGACCGCCGGGCGCTACATCGCCTACGGCCTGGCCGCCGCCGTGCTGCTGGCTCCGAACTGGAAGTCGGTGATGGGGCGGATGGATCGCCGCGACTGGCGCGACCTGGCGGCGCTGAGCCTGCTGGGCAACCTCGTCTACTATGTGGGGCTGTCGGTGGCGGTGCAGACCGCCGGGGTGGCCCTGGCCTCGCTGGTCATCGGCCTGCTGCCGGTGACCATCACCCTGGCGGGCGCCCGGAAAGGCGAGGGGACGCCGCTGCGCGCCCTGGCCGCGCCGCTGGCCCTGATCGTCGCCGGCGGGGTCTGCATCAACGTGGCGGTGTTCACCACGCCGTCGGACGTGTCCGTCGGCAAGCTGGTCCTGGGCGTGCTGGGCGCGACCCTGGCGCTGGCGGTGTGGACTGCCTACGCCGTCTGGAACGCCCGGCGCCTGGCCACGACGCCGAAGTTCAACAGCCACGAATGGTCGCTGCTGACCGGTCTGGCCACGGGTCTGTTGTCGCTCGTGCTGGTGGTTCCGGCTTTCCTGATGGCGGGCGAGGTTCATCCCCCGGCCGCCTGGGGCTGGTTCTGGACGGTCAGCTTCGCCGTCGCCGTCGGGGCCTCGGTGATCGGCAACGGCCTGTGGAACGGCGCCAGCCGCCTGCTGCCCCTGTCGCTGTCGGGCCAGCTGATCGTGTTCGAGACCCTGTTCGCCCTGCTCTACGGCTTCCTGCACGAGGGCCGCTGGCCGCACGTGCTGGAGTGGTCGGCCATCGTGCTGATGCTGGCCGGCGTGCTGTGGTCGGTGCGGTTGCACCGGCCGGGGAGCGGCCATTGAACGATCGTGCGTCCTTCGAGGCTCGGCCATGCCTCGCACCTCAGGATGAGGGCCTCATTGCATTGAATTCCTCATCCTGAGGCGCCCGCGCAGCGGGCCTCGAAGGGCGCACGAAACCTGACGCGAACATGAACAGTCGCGTTCAGGCCGGGTTCAAACGGCAAGGCGCATAAACATCCTCAACAGCGCCGCCTCCGGGATTGGCGACGCTTCTGGAACAAGGAGCACTGCCATGAAGACGTTCGGTAAGTTCAGCAAGATCGCCATCAGCACCGCCATCGCCGGCGCGCTGGTCCTGCCCGCCTCGGCCGCCTTCGCCGGCGATCGCGGCAAGAGCAACAAGACCGAGCGCGCGATCATCGGCGCGGTGCTGGGCGGCGTCGCGGGCGCGGCCCTGTCGGACGGCGACGGCGGCGCGATCGCCCTGGGCGCGGTGGCGGGCGGCGCGCTCGGCGCGGCCACGGCCAAGGACAAGCGTCATCACCGCTACGGCTACCGCTATGACGACCGCCGCCCGTACTACAGCGACAACCGCTACGGCCATAACGACCGCTACGACCGTCGCGATCGTCACGACAGCCGCTACGACTATTACGGCCAGCGCCGCTAAGGCCTGACCCGCCGACAAGCTAGGCAGGACGCCGCCCCTTTCCGGAGGGGCGGCGTTTTTTGCGCTTAAGGGTCGAGAAAAACGCCGCGCTCACTGTGCGACGCGCGAAATCTGCTATAGCGCGCATGTCAGGACGACGCGCTTGCCCGCGTCGGAACGAGGGAGCGTACGACAGGCGACATGGCAGGCCCCGGCATCGCCGTTCGAGGACCCAGAAGCCTGCTTCGCCAGATCCGCGAGGCCATGGCCGGCGGCGGACCCGCCCAGGCCAAGCTCGACATGGTCGTGCGCACCATCGCCATCTCGATGGTCGCCGAGGTTTGCTCGATCTATCTGCGCCGCGCGTCGGGAGATCTCGAGCTCTTCGCCACCGAAGGCCTGTCGCGCGACGCCGTCCACGTCACCCGCATGAAGCCGGGCGAGGGCCTGGTCGGCGAGACCATGCGCCTGGGCCGGCCGCTGAACCTGTCGGACGCCGCCAGCCACCCGTCGTTCTCCTATCGTCCGGAAACGGGCGAAGATCCCTACCACGCCTTCCTGGCGGTGCCGCTGCTGCGCGGCGGCCGGGCCATCGGCGTGCTGGTCGTCCAGAACCGCACCGAGCGGGTCTACGAGGACGAGGAGGTCGAGGACCTGCAGATCATCGCCATGGTGCTGGCCGAGATGGTCAGCTCCAGCGAGCTGTTGGGCGCCGACGAGCTGAAGGACGTCGAGCTCGCCCCGCACAAGCCCGAGCGGCTGAAGGGCGCGCGCTTCGCCGAGGGCCTCGCCTACGGCGTGGCCGTGCTGCACGAGCAGCCGGTGGCGCCCGAGCAGCTGCTGTCGGACGACGCCCTGGCCGAGGAGGCCCGGCTCAAATACGCGGTCGAGGCCCTGCAGACCCAGATCGACGAGATGCTGGAGGGCCAGCACGGCCTGGTCGGCGCGTCGTACGAGGTGCTGGAGACCTACCGCCTGTTCGCCCACGACCGCGGCTGGAACCGCAGCCTGGAGGAGGCGGTGCGCTCGGGCCTGACGGCCGAGGCGGCGGTGGAGCGCGTGCGGTCCGAGCATCGCGCCCGCCTGGGCCAGGCCCGCGACCCCTATCTGCGCGAGCGGCTGCACGACCTGGAAGACCTGAACGACCGGCTGCTGCGGCACCTGTCGGGCGACGTCCACGCCGTGCGCCAGCTGCCCGAGGACGCCATTCTGATCGCGCGGAACCTGGGTCCCGCCGACCTTCTGGAATACGACCGCACCAAGCTGAAGGGCATACTGCTCGAGGAAGGCTCGGCCGCCAGCCACGCCGGCATCGTCGCCCGGGCGCTCGACATCCCGTGCGTCGGCCGCCTGGCGGGCCTGCGCGACCGGGTCAGCGAGGGCGACCCGGTGGTGGTCGACGCCGAGACGGCCGAGGCCTGGCTGCGTCCGCGCCCCGACGTCGTGAAGGCGCTGAAGGCCCGGATGGAGGTCCGCGCCCAGCGCAAGGCCGAGTTCGCCCGCCTGCGCGACACCCCGGCCTTCACCCGCGACGGTTCCAAGATCACCCTGCTGATGAACGCGGGCCTGGCCGTCGATCTCGACATCCTGGGCGAGACCGGGGCGGAGGGCATCGGCCTCTTCCGCACCGAGTTCCAGTTCATGGTCGCCGAGGAGATGCCGCGCCTGGAGGCCCAGACGGCGCTCTACGAAAAGGTGCTGGAGGCCGCCGACGGCATGCCGGTGACCTTCCGCACGCTCGACCTCGGCGGCGACAAGCTGCTGCCGTACATGGAGCTGGAGCGCGAGGACAATCCGGCCCTGGGCTGGCGCGCCGTGCGCATGGGCCTGGACCGTCCTGCCCTGCTGCGCCTGCAGATCCGCGCCCTGATCAAGGCCGCCGCCGGCCGCGAACTGCGGATCATGTTCCCGCTGGTGGCCAATGTGGACGAGTTCCGCGCCGCTCGCGCCTTCGTCGACCAGGAAGTGGCCTGGGCGCTGAAGCGCGGCCGCCCCGCGCCGGCCCGCCTGGACGTCGGGGCCATGGTCGAGGCCCCGTCGCTTCTGTGGCATTTGGACGCGCTGCTGCCGATGACCGACTTCGTTTCGGTCGGCACCAACGACCTGATGCAGTACCTGTTCGCCGCCGACCGCGGAAATCCGCGGGTGTCGGACCGCTACGACCCGTTGTCGCCGGCGGCCCTGCGGGCGCTGAAGACCATCCAGCAGGCCTGCGAGGACACCGGCACGCCGGTGTCGGTGTGCGGCGAGATGGCGGGGCGGCCGCTGGAGGCTTTCGCCTTGGTGGCCTTGGGTTTCGACCGTCTGTCGATGCCGCCGGCCGGCATCGGCCCCGTCAAGCAGATGGTGCTGTCGTGCGACCGCGAGGCGGCCCGCCGCAACGTCGAGGCCCTGCTGAAGGGCTCCGGCGGGTCTTTGCGGGGCGAGATCGAAACCTTGGCCAGAAAGCTGTATGTCGCCGTCTAGACTGATGGCGCATTAACCTTACGGCCAAGTTTAGTGCATTGAATCCCGCTACTTACTTTGATATCCACAATCGAATGTTAACAAACGCCGGCTAGGGTCGGCGCAAGGTCGGTCGGACTCTCGTGCGACGCGAATTTTCTGGGGTGATCTGTTCGTCATGCCGCTCGACACGGGCAGGGTGAGTCATTTGAGCCTGGTCGCCGAAGGCGACCGCGACGAAGCTGCGGCCGTGACGGCCGGTCAGCCGTCGGTCGATCATGGCGTCGACCTGGGCGAGGCCCTGCGCGCCGCGCGCCTTTTCCACGGCATGACCTTGCAGGACGTGGCCGACGCCACGCGCATCCGTCAGGCCTATGTCGAGGCGCTGGAGGACATGCGCCTGGACGAACTGCCCTCGCGCCCGTTCACCATCGGCTACATCAAGGCCGTGGCCAACCTGCTGGGCCTGGACGCCGAGGCGGCCGTGGCCCGCTTCAAGCTGGAAGCCCACGACGAGGTCGAGCCCCTGCGCGCGCCGATCGGCGTGCACCGTCAGCGCGACCCGCGCCTGGGCCTGCTGCTGGCCGGCGGCCTGCTGGTCGGCGGCGCCATCGTGCTGTGGAACGTCGCCCAGCGCGCCATGACCCATGACGCCGAGCCCAAGGCCCAGGTGGCCGCCGGGACGGTTCCGGCCGTCGCGCCGGCGGCGATTCCCGCGGGCGGCGCTGGTGGAAGCGGCGGCGACGGCGGCTCGGTGTCGCTCGGCCCGCCGCTGCCGGCCCCGGTCGAATCGACCACGCCGACCCCGTATGTGACGCCCGGCCTGGAAGCCGCCGCCGCCGCGGGCGGTTCGGCCGACGCCGTGGCCGCCGCCGCCAAGGCCCGCAAAGAAGCCGAGGCCCAGGCCGCGCCCGAGGCGATCGCCAACCTTGGCGCGCCGTTCAAGTCGAAGGGCGCGATGTACGGCGCGGCGCCGACCGATTCGTCGGGCGTGATCCTGCAGGCCCGCAAGTCGACCTCGCTGGTCGTGCGCGGCGCCGACGGCGCGGTCTACTTCACCCGCTGGCTTTCGGCCGGCGACGCCTTCCGCGCCCCGCGCACCCCGGGGCTGGTGGCCGACATCGCCGAGCCCGGCGCGGTGGACGTCTTCGTCGGCGGCGTGCTGACCTCGCGCCTGACGGCGCCGCAGACGCCGCTGGCCAAGCTGGTTCCGGCCGCGCCCAAGCCTGCGGCGTCGACGGCCGCCCCGCCCAAGCCGCAGTAAGGTCTCGTGGGCGGAAGGCGCACGGCTCTTCTATCCGTCGCAAAGACCCACTAGATTGACGTCATGGCCGCAGACCACACCCACGTCCGTCCCTGGCGCATGATCGATCGCCGCAAGTCGCGCAAGATCCGCGTCGGCAACGTCGAGGTGGGCGGCGACGCGCCGATCTCGGTCCAGTCGATGACCAACACCCTGACCAGCGACGCCGCCGCGACGCTGAATCAAATCCGCCAGCTGGAAGAGGCCGGCGCCGACATCGTCCGCGTCAGCTGCCCGGACGTGGAAAGCACCGAGGCCTTCAAGATCATCGCCCGCGAGGCGAAGGTCCCGCTCGTGGCCGACATCCACTTCCACTACAAGCGCGGCATCGAGGCGGCCAAGGCCGGCGCGGCCTGCCTGCGGATCAATCCGGGCAACATCGGCAGCCCCGACCGCGTGCGCGACGTGGTCAACGCCGCCAAGGACCACGGCTGCTCGATCCGCATCGGCGTCAACGCCGGTTCGCTCGAACGCGAATTGCTGGAGCGCTACGGCGAGCCGTGCCCCGAGGCCATGGTCGAGAGCGCGCTGAACCACGCCCGCATCCTGCAGGACCACGACTTTCACGAGTTCAAGATCTCGGTGAAGGCGTCTGACCCGTTCCTGACCGTTGCCGCCTACCAGCAGCTGGCCGAGGCCATCGACTGCCCGCTGCACCTGGGCGTCACCGAGGCCGGCGCCCTGCGCACCGGCACGGTGAAGAGCGCCATCGGCATGGGCTCGATGCTGTGGGCGGGCATCGGCGACACCATCCGCGTCAGCCTGGCCGCCGACCCGGTGGAAGAGATCAAGGTCGGCTTCGACATCCTGAAGTCGCTGGGCCTGCGCCATCGCGGCGTCAACATCATCGCCTGCCCGTCCTGCGCCCGTCAGGGCTTCAACGTCATCAAGACGGTGGAGGTGCTGGAAGAGCGCCTGGCCCACATCGCCACGCCGATGTCGCTGTCGATCATCGGCTGCGTGGTCAACGGCCCGGGCGAGGCCCTGATGACCGACATCGGCTTTACCGGCGGCGGCGCCGGGGCGGGCATGATCTACATGGCCGGCAAGCCCGACCACAAGCAGTCCAACGAGGGCATGATCGACCACATCGTCGAGCTCGTGGAAAAGAAGGCGGCCGAGCTGCAGGCGGCCAAGGACGCCAAGGCGATCGCGGCGGAGTAGAGCGCGGTGCGGCGGAGGCGGCGATCGCCGCTTTCGCAAAAGTTTCAATTTTTCAAATAGATGAATCCATATCGGGGTTCGCTGCGCCTCAAAATATTTCGATACCGACACTATGTTGCAACTGGACTGTGCAATTGACCGCGTTTAGGTTGTGTCTCGTAACTTTGAGTTGGGGGCTACATGAACACCTATCTTCGCGGCGCGTCGCTGTTCCTGGCGGCGGCCTCCCTTGGCGCCTGCGCCACCGTCACGCGCGGCACCACCCAGTCCTTCACGGTCGAATCCTCGCCGCCGGCCGAGGTGAAGACCTCGACGGGTTTTTCCTGCCCGTCCACGCCCTGCACCCTGAAGCTGCCCCGCAAGGAAGGCTTCACGGTCACGGTCAGCAAGGCCGGCTACAAGACCCACACCTCGGAAGTCGTCAGCAAGATGAGCGGCGGCGGCGGCGCGGCCCTGGCGGGCAACGTGCTGGCCGGCGGCATCATCGGCATGGGCGTCGACGCCTCGAGCGGCGCGCTCAACGACCTGACGCCCAACCCGCTGAAGGTGGTGCTGGAGCCGGAGGCCGCTCCGGCCGCCGAAGCCGCCGCCGCCCCGGCCGCGAGCGGCAC
>JASGDR010000381.1:0-7832 GCA_047607095.1 Caulobacter sp. | reverse complement strand
GTGCGGCGACCGGCGCGCTTGGAGGCGAAGCGGGCGAATTCGCGGGCGACCGTCGAGGTCCCCTCCCCCCGCCGGGCCGAGACGAACTGGACGACGTGCGCGCGGCCGGCCGCGGGGGCGCCGAGCGACCCCCACAGTTCAGCCATCTCCACGTTCAAATCCACCATTCGTCCGAATCGCCGCGCGTTGAAGACCGTAGAAACTAATGCCTAACCATGTTCGCGCGAAAGGCGACCAAATCGCCCATGCCCCATGGGATCGGACATTCAAGCTCAGTACGTGGTCCTCGTCCTTCGACAGGCTCAGGATGAGGACCATTTCCCAGGCTCGCGCAGTAGAAAAACCTCATCCTGAGCCTGTCGAAGGACGAGGTTTTCGTCTCAGAAGTCGAATGACGAACCTCTAGGCCGCTCGCTTGACGCCGGCGGTGGCCAGCACCGGCAGGCCCAGGGTGCGCGAGGCCGAGGCCGGGGTCTGCAGCCCCGGACGCAGCAGCATCCGCACCAGGCCCGCGCAGGCGGCGGTGAAGGCGGCGAACAGGAAGGCCAGCACCAGCACCGGCTTCTTCAGGCTCTTGCCCTCCGACGGCGCGACGGCGCGCTGCACGATGCGGATGTTGTCGCTGCTCTCGGCCGACATCTGCCGCTGGGCCTCGTCCTGCTGTTCCTTGACGGTGAAGTCGCGGACGTTGGACGACAGCACGTCGCGGTCGCGGGTCAGCTGGTTGAACTCCGGCTCCAGCTCGGCCAGGCGCAGCAGGCGCTGGTTCACTTCCTGGGCCTGAAGAACATAGGCGCCCTGCGACTGCTTCAGGGCCGCGACCTCGGCGGCCAGGTCGTTGCGGGTCGAGGCCAGGGTCTGCCAGATCGGGTTGGGGCCGCTGCGGCGCGCGCCCTCGCCGTTGGTGCGGCCGCTGGCCACGCCCTGCTCCAGCTGGGCGATCTGGGCGTCGATGTCGCGCACCGGCTGGGCGGTCGGCAGATAACGCGACAGCAGGCCTTCGCGATCGAGCTTCAGCTGCGCCAGCTTGGTCGAGGCCGACATGTCCTGGTCGCGATAGAGCACGGCCTCGCTCGGCGTGCGCGACAGTTCGGCCTGCACGGCCGACAGCCGCCCCTCGCGGTCCTGAAGCTGGGCCTCCACCGAGTACTTCTGGGCCTCGACCTGGGCCTGAAGCTGGGTCAGGGCCGTCTTCTGGGCGGTGAAGTCGCCGATGTCGTTGCTCTGCAGGAAGGCCTGGTAGGCGGTGTCGGTCTCGGCCAGGCGTTCCTCGAACTGCTTGCGCTGGCCGGTCAGCACCTTGTCGTCGTCGCTGATCAGCAGGCTGCGGCGATAGACCAGATACTCCTCGAGCAGGGTGTTGAGCACCTTCTCGGCGGTCTCCGGGTTCTCGTGCTGATAGGCCAGCCGGATGATCGAGTTGTCGGGCGCGGTCTCGATCTTCAGGCTGCGGCCGACGCTGTCGCGCCCCTGGGCGATCATCTTGCGCTTCTGCTCGGGACTGGCCGAGGCGTACTTGGCGGCCGCGTCCGGGAACAGGGTGGCGAAGCCCAGCTTGCGGATCACCCGCTCGCGCAGTTCGCCGCTGCCGAGGATTTCGCTTTCCGACTGGATCACCTGGTCGACGTCGGGCACCGCGCCGCGGGCGGCGTCGCCGGCGCGCGGCTCGTAGACGTATTCCTGGCCAAGGCGCACGAACAGGCTGGAGCTGGCGGTGTAGGTCTTCTTCAGGGTGAAGGCGAAGGCCGCCCCCAGGAACAGGATCACCAGGAACACGCCCAGCATCAGCCAGCGTTCACGCCACAGCAGGGTGACGAAGTCCGTCGGCGCATAGCGGGCCCGCGCCGCCCAGTCGCGTCGCGACGGCGGGTCGTGCGGCACGCTTGTCCAGGCGCTCGTCGACATGCGAATCCAATAGGTCCAAACTTCCACATGACCCTGGGGCGTCCGGGCTTAAGGTTTGGTTACCTATGTTTGGTAAGAACCGTCGCATGGATCGGCGCATCGCTCTCTCCACCGCCCTGGCCCTGACGCTCGCGAGCGCCGGCCTATCGGCCTGCGGCCACGTCGACGGCGAGCCGATCACGCCCGCCCCGCGCCCCACGGGCCAGTTCCCCAACATCGGTTACGCCGACTGGAGCGAGGCCGAGCCCGCCTACCGTTTCTATCCGGGCGACGAGATCGAGGTGAGCGTACCTTCGGCCACGGAGCTTAATAAGTCCGCCGTGATTCAGCCGGACGGCCGCGTCGCTTTGCCGCTGGTCGGACCGGTCATGGCCGCCGACCGCACGATCGAGGAACTGGAAGCCTCGCTGACCCAGGCCTACGGCCGGCAGCTGCTGCGTCCGCAGGTGCAGGTGGCGGTCAAGAGCACCGCGCCGCTCAAGGTGTTCGTCGGCGGCGAGGTCGGCAATCCCGGCGTCTACGACATGACCGGCGACGGCGACGCCCTGCGGGCCGTCATACAGGCCGGCGGGTTCAAGAGTTCGTCCAAGCGCAGCCAGGTGATCATCATCCGGCGGGGCGCCGACGGCCGGGCCATGATGCGCACGGCCAACCTGCTGGCGGGTCTGACCGATCCGCGCGGCGTGGACCTGGTGCCGCTTCGCCGCTTCGACATCGTCTATGTGCCCCGGAGCGGTGCGTCCGAGGCGGGTCTGTTCATGCAGCAGTATCTGCGCGATCTGCTGCCCATCAGCTTCAGCTACGCGATCAACGGCCTCAGCAACTGATCTTTCGCGCAAGCCGGAAAGTCACGGCCGGATCCAGAGAGCGTCCGGCCCGAGAGTAGCGACGGCTGAACCGTGGTTCAGCCGTGGGCCAGCCATTCGCGCGCCTGGCGCTGGGCTTCGGCGACGTCTTCGCTGGCCATCTCTTGCGACAGTTCCTTGCGATAGACCTTGGCCTCGACCGAACCGCGCATGGCGGCCAGGTTGAACAGCATGTGCGCCGAGACGTAGTCCAGCGGGGCGCCGCCCTGGCCGGTCGAATACAGCATGCCCATGCGGAACAGCTCGTCGCCGGTAGACTCGGCGGTCGGCAGCGGCAGGCCCATCACGGCGGCGGGCGGTTCGATGCTCATCATCATGACTTCAATTCCCCAGTCCTTCCGAGCGCACCCCAGTGGTTCAGCTCGGCCATGAACACAGAGAAAACCTCGCCCGCTGAACATATAGTTAAGCGGGCAGAGATCATGAATCGAGGCGTGAATACACACCTCGTTCACTGAAGTTACGCCTGATAAACTCCGGTATATGGTTGGTTAACGAGCCCTCTGGCCGAACAGAACACTGCGGGCCTGTTCCGCAGCTTTTCCAGACGCTTGCAGGCCTCCGGAGCGAAGCTCGGCTCCCAGCTTGAAGCCGCGCTGGACGGCGTCCCGCTCGCCGACCCGCTCGAACCAGGCCTTCAAATCCGGAAATTCCTCGAACTGGACGCCCTGATTTTTCCACGGCACGATCCACGGCCAGATGGCGAAGTCGGCGATGGACAATTGGCCGCAGACGAAATCCCTGCCCGCCAGCTGCTTGTTGAGCACGCCGTACAGGCGGTGGGTCTCGTTGGTGTAGCGGATCGCGCCGTAAGCCAGCTGCCTCTGGTCGGCGATGATCGCCCCGGCGTACTGGCGGAAATGGTGGGTCTGGCCGGCCATGGGGCCAAGCCCGCCCATCTGCCACATCACCCACTGGTCGATCCCGACCCGCTCGCGTTCGCTCTCGCCGTAGAACTTGCCGGTCTTGCGGCCCAGGTACTGCAGGATCGCCCCGGACTCGAAGATCGAGATCGGCCGGCCGTCGGGGCCGTCCGGATCGACGATGGCCGGCATGCGGTTGTTGGGGCTGATGGCCAGGAATTCCGGCTTGAACTGCTCGCCCACGCCGATGTTCACCGGGATCATCTCGTAGGGCAGCCCCATCTCCTCCAGGGCGATCGAGATCTTCCAGCCGTTGGGCGTGGGCCAGTAGTGCAGTTCGATGGGGCTGGTCATGCGCGGCTCCCGTGCCTGTTCTTGCATGGCCAACATGGTCACGCCCGCGCGCGACGCCAAGCCGGAAGCTGACATGACCGTTCAGCGAGGGTTCAGGCGGCGGGGATCATCGTGGTCTCCAAGGTCGAGGGACTTGGCCGCCGAAAGGCGACCGCTGACCACAAGGAGACGTCAACATGAAACGTCTGTTGCTCACCATCGCCGCCGTGGCCTCGGTCGCCGGCCCGATGGCCGCCGTCGCCACCGACGCCTCGGCCCAGGGCCGCGGCGACTGGGACCGCCGTGACGACCGCGGCGACCGCCGCGACGATCGTCGGGATGGGCGCTGGGACCGCCGGGACGACAGGCGCGACGACCGCCGCGACAGCCGCTGGGATCGCCGTGACGACCGTCGCGACAACCGCGGCTGGGACGACCGTCGCTACAACGGCTACTACTACCGGGACCGCTGGTATTACGGCGCGCCGCCGGCCCACTATTACGGCCGTCCTGACTATCGCCCCGGCTACAGCGCCTGGCGCCGCGGCGGCTACCTGCCGCCCTACTACCGCGGCGGCGGCTACGTCGTGCACGACTACGGCCGCTACCACCTGCGCCCGCCGCCCCGCGGCTACTACTGGTACCGCGCCGGCAACGATTACGTGCTGGCGGCGATCGCCACCGGCCTGATCTTCGAGATCATGAACAACTAGATCTCCGATCGACCACCGGTATCTAGGAAGTCTTGCGGCGTCCCGGGAACTCCACCTGGGGCGCCGTTTTTGCGCCACGCCCGCCGCGCGTGTGTCACGCATGGGGCCGCAAAGCCCGATTGCGGGGTCATTTCGGCCGCAAGCCGCCGCCAGCGTTCGCTCCGCGTCACAGTCCGACGCCGCAGCCACAAAGGCGCCTACCGATGAAGAGCTTGCGCATTACCGCCGCCGTCCTCGCCTTCGCCGCCGCCGGTTACGCCGGATCGGCCCTGGCCCAGCAGGCCCCCGCCGATCCTTCGGCCCAGACCCCGCCGTCGACCGGGGCCGACAGCTGGGGCTCGTCGACCACGACGACCACCACCGACCCTTCCGCCTCGACCACCGCTCCGGCCACGACCGACAGCACGACGCCCCAGGCCGACAGCGCCGCGGGCGCGGGTTCGCCCAGCTCGGCCACCGCCCCGGGCGACACCTTGACCACCACCGCCCCGGCCGCCGAGGACGCGGCCAAGCCCGCGAAGAAGGCCAAGAAGCACAAGAAGCACGACGACGCGGCCGCCTCGTCGTCCGCCGCCCCGGACCCGTCCACGCCGCAATAGCCGCACGGCCGTTCGAGTCCCCAAAAGAGAAGGGCCCGCCGCTTGCGCGACGGGCCCTTTCGTTTTGCCGGTCCTCGAAGCCTCAGAGACCCAGCTTGGCCTTCAGGAGGTCGTTGACCGTGCCCGGGTTGGCCTTGCCGCCGGTGGCCTTCATCACCTGGCCGACGAACCAGCCGATGGCCTGGGGCTTTTCCTTCACCGCCGCGGCCTTGTCCGGGTTGGCCCCGATCAGCTCGTCGATCGCCGCCTCGATGGCGCCGGTGTCGTTGATCTGCACCAGGCCGCGCTTCTCGACGATCTCGGCGGGACGGCCTTCGCCGGCCCACATGTGCTCGAAGACCTCCTTGGCGATCTTCGACGAAATCGTGCCGTTCTCGATCAGCTCGACCAGCTGGGCGATGTCCGACGAAGGCAGCGGCGAATCCGGGAACGCCGTGCCGGCGGCCGACAGCTTGGCCAGCAGTTCGTTCGTCACCCAGTTGGCCACCAGCTTGGCGTCGCGGCCCTTGGCGGCGGCTTCGAAGTAGTCGGCGCGCTCGGCGTCGATGATCAGCACGCCGGCGTCGTAGGCCGACAGACCGTACTCACTCTGCAGGCGCGCCTTCTTGGCGTCCGGCAGTTCGGGCAGGGTCTCTTCGATCGACTTCACCCAGGCCGGGTCCAGAACCAGCGGCAGCAGGTCCGGATCGGGGAAGTAGCGGTAGTCGTGCGCCTCTTCCTTCGAACGCATCGAGCGGGTCTCGCCCTTGTTCGGGTCGAACAGGCGGGTTTCCTGGTCGATCGAGCCCCCGTCTTCAAGAATCTCGATTTGCCGACGGGCTTCGTACTCGATGGCCTGCTGGATGTAGCGGTACGAGTTGACGTTCTTGATCTCGCAGCGCGTGCCCAGGTGCTTGAAGCTGCCGGTCTCGCGGAACTTCTCGTAGTCGCCCGGACGGCAGACCGACACGTTGACGTCGGCGCGAAGGTTGCCCTTCTCCATGTCGCCGTCGCAGGTGCCCAGATAGACGAGGATCGTCCGCAGCTTCTTGACGTAGGCGGCCGCTTCTTCCGACGTTCGCATGTCGGGCTTGGAGACGATCTCCATCAGCGCCGTGCCCGCGCGGTTCAGGTCGACATAGGTCGCGTTCGGATCCTGATCGTGCAGCGACTTGCCGGCGTCCTGCTCCAGGTGCAGGCGCTCGATGCGCACGTCGAAGGTCGTGCCGTCGTCGCGCTCGACCACGACCACGCCCTCGCCGACGATCGGCTGGTCGAACTGGCTGATCTGATAGCCCTGCGGCAGGTCGGGATAGAAGTAGTTCTTGCGGTCGAAGCGGCTCTTCAGATTGATCTGCGCCTTCAGGCCGAGGCCCGTCTTCACCGCCTGCTCGACGCAGAAGCCGTTCAGCACCGGCAGCATGCCCGGCATGGCCGCGTCGACGAGGCTGACCTGCTCGTTCGGGCCGGCGCCGAAGCCGACGGCCGCGCCCGAGAACAGCTTGGACTTGCTGGCCACCTGGGCGTGGACCTCGAGGCCCAGCACCATTTCCCAGTCGCCGGTGCGACCCTTGATCACTTTGGAAGCAGCTTCGGTCATGTCTCTTGATCCTCCTTCCGTCGCCGGAAGGCCGGTTAGCGCGGGCGGCGAAGCAGGCCTCGCCGTTCAAGCGTTCCTCATGCACCGCAGGGCCCGCCGAACGCAAGGTTCAGGGCGGAATTCTCATCCCCGCGCCGCCCGCGTCTCCGTTACTTGGCGGCGGGCTCGCCCGCCTCGGTCAGCAGCTCCTCGAACGGCTTCTCGTCCATGTAGCTTTGCAGCTCCGAGAGGCTGGCGGCGACCTTGGGATCGCTCATCAGCCCTTCCATGGCCGTCCCGCCCAGCACCTCGAACGCCTGCTCGATCGCGTCGGAGCCGTCCTCGCGCAGCGCCTGGGCGGCTTCCTTGCGGCAATCGACCACGATCAGCCGCTGCATCAGCGCCGCGGTCTGCTTCGACATCGCCGCCCGCTGCTCCGGCGTGATCTTGGCGTAGGCCGACACCGACGGGTGCGAACTCATCGCCGAGAAGATCCACAGAACCAGCGCCTCACGATCCTTCGGCGACGTCGAGTCGACCAGGCACTTGCCCATCGCATCGGCATGCTCGCCGGCCTGGGCCGAAGACGCCGCCCCCGCCAGAGCCGCCACGATGCTCAGCGACATCAGAAACCTACGCATGCCAAACCCCCAAAAGCTCCACGAACACGAAAGCTCAGCCATAGGCGCGCCTCAGGGTGGTGTCGAGGCGTCTCTTCCCCTTCGGGATCAGGTTCCGCGAGGCTTGGCCCGGGTGGTCGGCGCGGCGCCGGCCGGATCGTCGGGCCAGACGTGACGCGGATAGCGCCCCTTCATCTCGACCTTCACCTCGCGCCAGGAGCCCTTCCAGAAGCCCGGCAGGTCCTTGGTGATCTGGATCGGACGATGGGCCGGCGACAGCAGGGCCAGCGTCAGCGGGACCTTGCCGTGGGCCACCGAGGGGTGCTCGGCGACGCCGTAGAGTTCCTGCACCCGCACCTCGACGCGCGGCCCGCC
>JASGDR010000380.1:0-6850 GCA_047607095.1 Caulobacter sp. | reverse complement strand
CGCGCCGAAGGTGACCGCCGTGATCGGCGCCAACTTCGAGCACGCGATCACCGACGCCCTGACCTTCGACGCCTCGGCCAACTACTCCTACCGCACCAAGACCCAGAACTCGGTGGGCGATCCCAACACGATCCAGAAGGGCTACGGCGTGCTCAACGTCTCGGCCGGGATCGGTCCGGAAGACCGCCAGTGGCGCGTGGGCGTCTTCGCCCGCAACCTGCTGAAGCAGGACTTCAACGCCGCCATCATCACCCTGCCGTTCGGCTCCAGCTCCGACGGCTACATCAACTGGCGCACCCGCGACGCCGAGCGCACCATCGGCGTCACGCTCGAAGGCCACTTCTGATGCGAGGCGGCCCGCGGCGATCCTCCCCCTGCCGCGGGCCCTTCCTCGTCGACGCGCGGCCGGCGCTTTCGCCAGCGCCGGCCCGCCTTTTTCAGTTTCAGCTTCCGGAGCGCAGATGACCTCCAGCTCGATCCCCATGTCCCGCCGCGCCGTGATGGCCGCAGCCGCCGGCCTAGCCTCGACCAAGGCGCTGGCCGCCGAGCCTTCCGGCGCGTTTCCCAAGGGCTTCCTCTGGGGCGCGGCCACCGCCGGCCACCAGGTGGAAGGCAACAACGTCAACAGCGACACCTGGCTGCTGGAGCAGTTGAAGCCCAGCCCGTTCATGGAGCCGTCGGGCGACGCCTGCGACCACTATCACCGCTACGAGGCCGACATCGCCATGCTGGCGAAGCTGGGCCTCAACACCTACCGCTTCTCGCTGGAATGGGCTCGGATCGAACCGGCCAAGGGCCAGTTCTCGGCCGCCGAACTTGAGCACTATCGCCGAGTGGCGCTGACCTGCCGCAAGCACGGCGTGACGCCGCTGATCACCTTCAACCACTTCGTCGTGCCGCGCTGGTTCGCGGCCCAGGGCGGCTGGGAGAACCCGGAGAGCCCGGCGCTGTTCGCGCGCTACTGCGCCTATGCCGTCAAGGGCGTGGGCGATCTGGCCGGCGCGGCCGCCACCTTCAACGAGCCCAATATCGGCCTGCTGCTGCAGTGGATGCTGCCGCCGTTCATCCTCGACCAGATGAAGCAGGCCATGGTCGACGCGGCCAAGGCCTGCGGGACCGAGCATTTCTCCAGCGCCCAGTTCGGCCGCCAGGATGTGATGCTGCCAAACCTGATCGAGGCCCACCGCCAAGGCTACGCCGCCATCAAGGCCGGCCCCGGCGACTTCCCGGTCGGCCTGACCCTGGCGATGATGGACGACCAGGCCGTGGGCGAGAACAGCCGTCGCGACGAGAAGCGGGCCGAGTGCTACGGCCCCTGGCTGGAGGCCCTCAAGGCGACCGGCGACTTCGTCGGCGTGCAGACCTACAGCCGCGCCCTGATCGACGCCAAGGGGCAGATGCACCCGCCGGAGGGCGTCGAGCTGACCCAGACCGGCGAGGAGTTCTCGCCCCAGGCCCTGGGCCAGACCGTCCGCTACGCCCACGCCGTCTCGGGCAAGCCGATCTACGTCACCGAGAACGGCGTCTCGACCGAGAACGACGCGCGCCGCGTGGCCTACATCAAGATCGCGCTGCAGGGCCTGAAGGCGGCCATGGACGACGGGGTCCCGGTGAGGGGCTACGTCCACTGGTCGCTGATGGACAATTTCGAGTGGGTGTTCGGCTACGGGCCGAAGTTCGGCCTGGTGGCCGTGGACCGCGCCACCCAGGTCCGCACGCCCAAGCCCAGCGCCGTGCTGCTGGGCCAGATCGCCCGCGCCAACCGGATCTGACGCCATGAAGAACGCCCTCATCGCCGGCCTGATCGGCGGCCTCATCGGCGCGGTCATCAGCGCCGCCGTCGGCTATGTCGTTCCGCTGCCGCCCCATGCCGCCGCCAACGCGCTGGGCAACGGGATCAGCGGCTTGTTCAGCGGCTTCTTCGGCGGCTTCATGGCGCTGCTGGTCGAGGGTCTGAAGGCCCGCCGCGCCGCTTCCGCCGCCTGACCTGATTGTTGTTCGGACGGCCGGCGCGCGGCCGCCCATGGAGTACGCGCTCATGACCCTGGCTCACCGCCTGATCGCCGGAGCGGCCCTGGCCGCCATGCTCGCCGGATCCCCGGCCCTGGCCCGGCAGGACGACCTCGCCAAGGGGTTCGCCGATCCGCCCAAGGAAGCGCGGCCGCGCGTCTGGTGGCACTGGATGAACGGCAACATCACCCAGGACGGGATCGACAAGGATCTCGACTGGATGAACCGCATCGGCGTGGCGGGCGTGCAGAATTTCGACGCCTCGTTCGGCGAGGTGGAAGGCGGGCCGTTCCACACCCCGACCGTGGTCGACAAGCGCCTCGTCTTCCTGACGCCCGAATGGCGGGCGGCGTTCAGGCACGCGGTCGAGAAGGCCGACGCTCAGGGTTTCGAGTTCGCCATCGCCGGCTCGCCCGGCTGGAGCGAGAGCGGCGGCCCGTGGGTGACGCCCGAGGCGGCGATGAAGAAGCTGGTCTGGAGCGAAACCACGGTCGAGGGCGGCAAGACGCTTTCCGGCCCGCTGGCCGCGCCGCCGTCGGTGACCGGGCCGTTCCAAGGCATCTCGGGGGGCGGCAGCGCCGTCGGCGGAGCGCACGGCGAGCTTCCCAGCCTCTATCGTGACGCCGCCGTGGTGGCCTTCCGAACCCCGGCCGCCGAGACCGCGCCCGCGCCGGCCGCCAAGGTCACGACCTCCAGCGCGACGGATGTTTCGGCCCTGACCGACCGCGACCTGGCCAGGCAGGTCGAGCTGCCGTTCGCGCCCGACGCCGAAAGCTGGGTGCGGTTCGACTACGGCAAGCCCCAGACCCTGCGGTCCTTCCATCTCGTGGCCGGCAAGGCCGGGGGCTTCGGCGAGTTCGGGGCCACGGGCCCGGCCGGCCGCATCGAGGCCAGCGACGACGGCGTGACCTTCCGCGGGGTGGCGACGCTGCCGGTGGACGGCGCGCCCGAGCAGGTGGTGGCCTTCCCCGCCACCACGGCGCGCTATTTCCGCGTGGTGCTGCTGCCCCG
Source organism: Caulobacter sp. (assembly GCA_047607095.1). Lineage (GTDB taxonomy): Bacteria > Pseudomonadota > Alphaproteobacteria > Caulobacterales > Caulobacteraceae > Caulobacter. The sequence continues at coordinate 3,829 of JASGDR010000380.1, read as the reverse complement.
CAAGGCCGACGCGGCCTCAGCCATGTTCGGCATTCCCGCGCCGACCAGCCACAAGCTGGCCGAGGTGGGCTTCGAGACGGGCGCCCGCGTGCACCGCTTCGCCGACAAGGGCGGCTGGGCCGCGACGGGCGGCCTCGGCGCCCAGCCCACGCCCGAGACCACCGCCGAGGCCGTGGTCAAGCGCGCCGACGTCGTCGACCTGACCGGCAGGCTGCGCCCCGACGGCACGCTGGACTGGACCCCGCCCAAGGGCGGCCAATGGACCATCCTGCGCTTCGGCTACTCCCTGACCGGCCGCCAGAACCACCCGGCCTCGGCCGAGGGCACGGGGCTGGAGGTCGACAAGCTGAACGCCGTCCATGTCGGCGCCTACGCCGACGCCTATCTCGGCGAATACGAAAAGACCGTCGGCAAGGACCTGATGGGCGCCCGCGGCGTCCAGGCCCTGATCACCGACAGCTGGGAGGCCAGCGCCCAGAACTGGACCGAGGACATGGCCGCGCAGTTCAAGGCCCGCCGCGGCTATGATCTGGCGACCTGGCTGCCGACGCTGGCGGGCAGGGTGGTCGACAGCCCCGCCGCCAGCGACGCCTTCCTGTGGGACTTCCGCAAGACCATCGGCGACCTCGTCGCCGACGCCCACTACGGCACGCTGAGCCAGGCCCTGCACGCGCGCGGCATGAAGCGCTACGGCGAGTCCCACGAGACCGGCCGCGCCTTCATCGGCGACGGCATGCAGGTCAAGAAGACCGCCGACGTGCCCATGGGCGCCACCTGGGCCGCCGTGCCGCCGACCAACGACCCGCACAGCTACGACGCCGACGTGCGCGAAAGCGCTTCGGTGGCGCACCTTTACGGCCAGAACCTGGTGGCGGCCGAGAGCTTCACCATCGGCGGCGAGGCCTTCGTCTACGACCCGGCCCGCCTGAAGCCGGTGGCCGACGCCATGATGGCCAACGGCCTAAACCGCTTCGTGCTGCACACCTCGGTGCACCAGCCCAACGACACCTATGGCCCGGGCCTGACGCTGGCGCTGTTCGGCCAATGGTTCACCCGCAAGGAGACCTGGGCCGAGCAGGCCAAGCCCTGGATCGACTATCTGGCCCGCAGTTCTCTGCTGCTGCAGCAGGGGCGGTTCGTGGCCGACGTCGCCTGGTTCTACGGCGAGGACGGCAACATCACCGAGCTCTACGGCAAGCGATTGCCGAACGTGCCGGCCGGTCACGCCTACGACTTCGTCAACGGCGACGCCCTGGTGAACCTGATCGAGGCCAGAGACGGCCAGGCCGCCACGCCGTCCGGCATGCGCTACCGCGTGCTGGCCGTCGATCCGGCGGTGACGCGGATGACCGTGCCGGTGCTGCGCAAGCTGGCCGCGCTGAAGGCGGCGGGCGTGCCGATCGTCGGGACACGTCCTGTCGCCACGCCCAGCCTGTCGGACGATCCGGCCGAGTTCCAGCGCCTGGCCGACCAGGTGTTCACCGGCGTCGACGCCGACCTCGGCGCGGTCCTGGCGGAGGTCGGCCCCGACGTCGACGACGGCGGCGCGGGGCTGCGCTTCGTGCACCGGCGCCTGCCTCCAGAAGAGGGGGGCGGCGACCTCTACTTCGTCTCCAATCCGGGCGAGGCCAGGACGGTCTCGGTGAGCTTCCGCGCCAGCGGCCGCGAAGCCGAGATCTGGCGGGCCGACACCGGCGCGATCACGCCGGCCAGCTACAAGTCCGAAGGCGGCCGCACCAGCGTGCCGCTGACGCTGGGCGCCAAGGACGCGGTGTTCGTGGTGTTCCGCAAGGCTGGGCCGGCCGAGCGCGTGGTCCCGGCCAGGATCCGCGCCGTGGCCGCCACGATCGACGGCGGCTGGAGCCTGAGCTTCCCGCAAGGCCCGACCTTGAAGGACGTGAAACCCGGCTCCTGGACCGAAAACGCCGACCCGGCCGTGCGCTACTTCTCCGGAACGGCGACCTATTCGACGACCTTCAAGGCGCCCAAGGCGGGGAAGGGAGCCCGCGTCGTGCTCGATCTCGGCGCGGTCAAGAACCTGGCCAGCGTCAGCGTCAACGGCAAGGACTTGGGCGTGCTCTGGAAGGCGCCGTTCGAGGTGGACGTCACCGAGGCCCTGAAGGCCGGCGACAACCGGCTGGAGGTCAAGGTCGTCAACCTGTGGCCCAACCGCCTGATCGGCGACAAGCAGCCGGGCTACGCCGGACCCAAGGCCTTCACCAGCTTCGATCCCTATCCGCCCCAGACGCCGCTGTCGCCGTCGGGCCTGCTGGAGCCGGCTAGGCTGATCGTCGAGCGCCGGGAGTAGCCGTTCATGGGCAACCCGCTTCTCGGGCTCGTCTTCCACTGGCTGGGCGGGCTGTCGTCGGCCAGCTTCTACGTGCCCTACAAAGGCGTGCGGAAGTGGTCGTGGGAGATCTTCTGGCTGACCGGCGGCGTCGTCAGCTGGCTGATCGCGCCGTGGCTGTTCGCCGCCCTCCAGACCAGGGAGCTGCTGGCCGTGCTGGCCGCGACGCCGCGCGAGACGCTGTTCTGGTGCTGGCTGTTCGGGGCCCTGTGGGGACTGGGCGGCCTGACCTTCGGCCTGACCATGCGCTATCTGGGCCTTTCTCTGGGCATGGCCGTGGCCCTGGGCCTGACGACCGCCTTCGGTACGCTGGTTCCGCCGCTGTTCGACGGGACCTTCGCCGACAAGCTGCTCAGCAACGCCAGCGGCCGGGTGATCCTGGCCGGGGTGATCGTCACCCTGCTGGGCATCGTGCTGGTGGCCCTGGCCGGCAAGGCCAAGGAATCGGAGCTGTCGCACGAGGCCAAGACCGCCGCCGTCGGCGAGTTCGACCTGAAGAAGGGCCTGGCGGTCGCGGTGTTCTCCGGGATCATGAGCGCCTGCTTCGCCTTCGGCCTCGCCGCCGGCGAGCCGATCCGCAAGCTGTCGCTGGAACACGGCACGGGCGTCCTGTGGCAAGGGCTGCCGGTGCTGTGCGTCGTGCTGCTGGGCGGTCTTACGACCAACCTCGTCTGGTGCGGCGGGCTGATCCTCAGGAACCGCAGCGCCGGTCAGTGGCTGGGGCGAGGGGAGGGGACCGGCGCCCCGCTGGCCCTCAACTTCGGCCTCTGCGCGCTCGGCGGGCTGGCCTGGTACCTGCAGTTCTTCTTCTACACCATGGGCGAGAGCCAGATGGGCCGGTTCGGCTTCTCCAGCTGGACGCTGCACATGGCGAGCATCATCATCTTCTCGACTCTCTGGGGCTTCGCCCTGAAGGAGTGGGCGGCGGCGAGCGGGAAGACGCGCGGCCTCGTGGTCGCCGGGATCGCGGTGCTGGTGGCCTCAACCGTGGTCATCGGCCTCGGCAACGCGTTGGCGGCCTAGGAACGGCGTGATGACCGAGAACGTCCAGAAGCTCTCCCAGACCCTGCATCGCGGCCTCGACATCCTCGAGGCCGTGGCCGCCGGCTGCGCCACGCCCGCCGAGATCGCCGAGCGGCTGTCGCTGAGCCGCAGCACGACCTACCGGCTGGCGGCGCTGCTGGCCGAACGCGGCCATCTGGACGCGGGCGGTCGCGGCTACAAGCTGGGACCGCGGATGTTCGCCTTGGGCGCCAGCGCCGCGCGCGCCGTCGACCTGCCCAGACTCGCCCAGCCGGTCCTCGAGGGCCTGACGCGCGACACCGGCGACGCGGCCAATCTGGGCGTGCGCGACGGCGACGAGGTGATCTACGTCGCCCAGTCGCCGGGCACGCGCCGGCTGGTCGTCCGCCACGGCGTCGGCGCCCGCAACCGGCTGCGCCAGACGGCCATGGGCCAGGCGCTGATGCTCGACACGGCGTG
>JASGDR010000379.1:0-6604 GCA_047607095.1 Caulobacter sp. | reverse complement strand
GTCAGGTCGGCGGGCTCCAGGCCGAGGAAGCCGGCCTTGTCGACGGCCACGCTGCCGCGCGGGGCGGCGGATACGCCGGCGGCGTCGGCGAGCGCCCGGCGGCGGATCGCGGAAAAGGTTTCGGTGCGGGCGCCTGAGATCTTCATCGGAGGTGCGGCGAATCACTTCTGGTCAAGCTGAAAGGAAATCTGCGTTTTCTCGTTAACCATGACAATGCCGCTGCGTGACCGAGCGCCAATAGGCCGCAGGGCGCGAGTGCGCGGCGCAACCCTCGGAAGGCGCGCGAAAAACGTCCGAGAACGGGCTTTGGCCTGGGGAAGCGACCCGCTATAAGGCGCGCGATTCAAGGGGCCGCCCGGTTCCTTCGTTGTTCGAGGAAGACGCCGATGACCACGTCCGCGCCGCCCGTCGCCATCGTCATGGGCAGCCGCTCCGACTGGCCGACGATGAAAAAGGCCGCAGACGCCCTCGAAGAGCTGGGCGTGGCCTACGAGGCCAAGGTCGTCTCGGCCCACCGCACGCCCCAGCGCCTGGTCGAATTCGCCACCGGCGCCAAGGCGGCCGGCTACCAGGTGATCATCGCCGGGGCCGGCGGCGCCGCGCACCTGCCGGGCATGGTGGCGTCGATGACGCCGCTGCCGGTGCTGGGCGTGCCGGTGCAGTCCAAGGCCCTCAGCGGCCTCGATTCCCTGCTGTCGATCGTGCAGATGCCGGGCGGGATCCCGGTGGCGACCCTGGCCATCGGCGAGGCGGGCGCCAAGAACGCCGGCCTGCTGGCCGCGCAGATCCTGTCGCTGGCCGACCCCGCCCTGGCCGAGCGGCTGGACGCCCAGCGCGCCGCCCAGACCGACAGCGTCGCCGAAAGCGTCGAGGACTAAGATCATGACCGCCCCTCCGGCTCTTCCTCTGCCCCCCGGCTCCACCCTCGGGATCCTCGGCGGCGGGCAACTGGGCCGGATGCTGGCCCAGGCCGCCTCGCGCCTGGGCTTCGACGTCGTGATCCTGGATCCCGAGGAAAACAGCCCCGCCGGCCGCGTCGCCGCCCGCCAGATCGTCGGCGCCTATGACGACCGCTGGGCGCTGAAGCGCCTGGCCGAGACCTGCCAGGTCGTGACCTACGAGTTCGAGAACGTGCCGGCCGACACCGTGGCCGAGCTGACCGCCCTGGGCTGCGAGGTCGCTCCGGGCGCCGCCGCCCTGGCCGCCGCCCAGGACCGCGTCGCCGAAAAGACCTTCCTGGCCGAGATCGGCGTGCCGACCGTGGCCTTCGCCCCGGTCGACGACGAGGAAAGCCTGCTGGCCGCGGTCGCCAGGATCGGCGCGCCCAGCCTGCTGAAGACCCGCCGCGAGGGCTATGACGGCAAGGGCCAGGCCTGGATCCAGCGTCCGGCCGACGCCATCGCCGCCTTCGAGAAGATCGGCCGCCAGCCGGCCATCCTCGAGGCCCCGGCCGATTTCGGCCGCGAGCTGTCGGTGATCGCCGCGCGCGGCCGCAACGGCGAGATCGTCTGCTACCCGCTGTCGGACAACCACCACGAGGGCGGGGTCCTGCGTCGCACGATCGCGCCGGCCAAGGTTTCCCCGGCCGAACGCGACCAGGCCGAGGCCATCGCCGCCAAGATCCTCACCGCGCTCGACTATGTGGGCGTGATCGGGGTCGAGCTGTTCGAGCTGGCCGGCGGCAAGCTGCTGGTCAACGAGTTCGCCCCGCGGGTGCACAACACCGGCCACTGGACCCAGGACGGCTGCGAGGTCGACCAGTTCGAGCAGCACATCCGCGCCGTCGCCGGCTGGCCGCTGGGCCCCACCGCGCCGCTGGCCCGGGTGGAGATGACCAACCTGCTCGGTCCCGAGGTCGACGCCTGGAAGAAGCTGGCCGCCGAGCCGGAGACCCGCATCCACCTCTACGGCAAGGGCGAGGCCCGCCCCGGCCGCAAGATGGGCCACGTCAACCGCCTGCGGCCGCTGGAGGGCTGAGCGGAGCGTCCTTATCTCTCGGGCGGCGCCTCGGCGCGGCCCGCCCTGGGGCCTGCTTCGACAGGCCCGGGATGAGGGCGAATGCGAAGGCGGCTGAAACGAAAACCTCATCCTGAGCTTGTCGAAGGACGAGGTTTTCGCTGCACTGGGTGCGCCCGGCCCCCCTAGCGAGATCCCCATGACCCACACCATCGGCCTGATCGGCGGCATGAGCTGGGAAAGCTCGGCGCATTACTATCGACTGATCAACGAGGCGGTGCGCGAACGGCGGGGGCCGACCGCCTCCGCCAGATGCCTGATGTGGTCGTTCGACTTCTCGGAGATCGAGGCCCTGCAGCACGCCGGCCGCTGGGACGAGTTGGCCGAGCGCCTGGTCGAGGCCGGCAAGGCGCTGGAGCGGGGCGGGGCCGATTTTCTCGTGCTCTGCACCAACACCATGCACCGCCTGGCCGGCGAGCTTCAGGCCGCCGTCGACCTGCCCTTGCTGCACATCGCCGACCCGACCGGGGCTGCGATCCAGGCCGCGGGCCTGACGAAGATCGGCCTGCTGGGCACGGCCTTCACCATGGAGCACGCTTTCTATAGAGGGCGGCTGGAGGAGCGGTTCGGGCTGGAGGTGCTGGTTCCGGACGCCGAGGACCGCGCCCTGGTCCATCGGGTGATCTATGAAGAGCTGGTCGCCGGCGTGGTGCGCGAGGAGTCCCGCCAGGCCTATCGCGAGGTGATCGCCCGCCTGGTCGCGGCCGGCGCGCAGGGGATCATCCTGGGCTGCACCGAGATCATGCTGCTGGTGGGGGAGGGCGACAGCCCCGTGCCGGTGTTCGACACCACGACCCTGCACGCCCTGGCGGCGGTGGAGCGGGCGCTGGGTTAGGGCGGCGAATTTCCGCGTTCGGGTTGTGTCGCCGGCCGGGCTCGCGCCTAATGGGATCCGATCGCAGAGGGGATCCGATGATCGCGAACGTCATGGTGCCGTTTCTTGTGGCTATTCTGGTGGTGCTGAGCCTCAGCGGCGTGTTGTCGGCCGAGCGTCGGGACGGTGGAGAGCCGGAGCCCTGGGCGACCCGCAAGGCGGGTCTCGTCGCTCTGCTGGCGCCGCTGCTGATGTTCCTTTTCCCTCGCCCGGCCGTGCCGTGGGTCAATATGGTGCTTCTGGCTGGCTGGGCCGTTCTGGCGGCCGGGGTGCTGCTCGACGGACGCATCGCCAGGATCGCCGGCGCGGCGGGCGGCGCGATCCTGGCCGCGATGGGGCTGTGGATCCTGCTGCGCGACGGCGTTTCCGCCGCCGACGCCCTGCCGCCGCTGGTGGCGGCGGCCACCTTGGCGGTGTTCGCCGGCGTCGTGCTGCTGGGGCGCAGGCGAGCGGCTTGAGCCTAGCTTCGCGCGTAGCGCATCTTGGCCAAGGCCGTTAGGAACTCGGCCGCCAGGTTGGGGACCTTCAGGCCGCCCTTCCACTTTTCGAAGGCCATCACCCCGTCGATGCGGGCGTCCAGGTGCTTGAGCGCCGAGTCGCGGCCCGAGGCCAGGTCGACCGCCAGGGTCGAGACCAGGATCCCCGACAGGATGGCGCGCTTGGAATAGTGGTTCTCGTCGGTGGCGACGTCGCCGGCCCAGCGCCACAGCTGGTCGGCGCTTTCCCACAATAATGTGAGCGCCAGCGGAAGATTGGTCGGGAAGGCCAGGAACGCGGCCCAGCGTCGCACGGACTCGCTGTCGTGAGCGGCCGCGTCGATGCGGGCGATCACGCCCTCGCGGATCTTCTGGCGGATCTTCAGGGCCGCCGGGTCGAGCTTGGCGAGCGCGGCCATGGCCTGGGCGTCGTGCCGACGGGCCAGCAGGGCGGCCAGGTCGCGCGGGCCCTGGGGCAGCAGAAGGTCGGTCTCGCCCGGCGACAGGCCGGCCGTGGCGGCGGCGGCGCGGACCATGCCGGCGTTCCATCCAAGGCGGGACGACAGGCGCAAAGCCTCGTCCAGCACCCGTTGCTCGGCCTTGTCGGCCCAGTCCTGCGTCGTGTCGGTGGCGGTGTCGCTCATGAATCCGAGTCTACACCGGTGTTTAGCGCTCGTCGCGCATGGACACGCGGCCTCCGCTCTGCTATCTGCCGCCCCTCGTCGCCCGGAAGCACCCCTTCCAGGGCGTAAGGTTTTTATTCGCCCGCCCGGCCCCTCAAGAGGGACTTGGGAAATTGGTCGGGCCGTCGAATGGAGAGTCACCCCTGGTCCAGATTTTCGTCCGCGACAACAACGTCGATCAAGCCCTGAAGGCCCTCAAGAAGAAGATGCAGCGCGAAGGCTCGTTCCGCGAGATGAAGCGCCACGTCCACTACGAAAAGCCCTCGGAAAAGCGCGCCCGTCAAAAGGCCGAAGCCGTCCGTCGCGCCCGCAAGCTGGCCCGCAAGCGCGCTCAGCGCGAAGGCCTGCTGCCGATGCCGAAGAAGGCTTCGCGTTAAGAACGTCGTCGAGGCGCGGATTTCGCGCCTCCGCGTTTCTCACGCACCCGAAAACAGACGAAACCCGCGCCGGGCGACCGGCGCGGGTTTTGTTTTGCCTGCTGCACGGAAACTCCTCTCGACGGGCGAGCGGGCCTCGCCTAGGTTTCGCTTTCGGAACAAGAGGGGAACGCGCGTGCGGCGAGCCTGGCTGTGGGGAGGGATGTGCGTGATCGGCGCGGCCTGCGCCCTGGCCTGGCCCAGGGTCGACCGCAGGCTCGACGTGGACGTCTGCCTGGACGGCGGCGGGGCCTACATCCACGACCAGGGCCGCTGTTCCCACGACCAGTCCGAAATCGACGCCTACAACAAGCGAAAGGCCGCGACGCCATGACGGGACAGATTCGTATCGGCATCGGCGGCTGGACCTTCGAGCCTTGGCGCGGCCACTTCTATCCGTCCGACCTGAAGCAGAAGGACGAGCTGGCCTACGCCAGCCGCCAGCTGACGGCGATCGAGATCAACGGCACCTACTATTCCAGCTTCAAGCCCGACAGCTGGAGGAAGTGGCGCGACGAGACGCCCGACGACTTCGTGTTCGCGGTGAAGGCTTCGCGCTTCACCACCAACCGCAAGGTGCTGGCCGAGGGGGGCGAGTCGGTCGGTAAGTTCCTCGACCAGGGCCTGACCGAGCTGGGCGACAAGCTGGGGCCGATCCTCTGGCAGTTCATGCCGACCAAGAAGTTCGACGAGGCCGACTTCGGCGCTTTCCTGGCCTTGCTGCCCAAGGAGAAGGACGGGGTGCGCCTGCGCCACGCGGTCGAGGTGCGAAACGACACCTTCATGACCCCGGCCTTTCCGGCGCTGCTGCGCGAGCACGGCGTGGCCGGCGTCTACGCCAAGCACTTCGACTATCCGGAGTTCGCCGACGAGACGGCCGACTTCGTCTACGCCCGCCTGCAGACCGGCTCCGACGACGTGCCGACCGCCTATCCCGAGGCCGAGCTGGACGCCTGGGCCGAGCGGATGAAGACCTGGGCCGCCGGCGGCGCGCCGGCCGACCTGCCGCGCATCGACAAGGCTTCGGCGCTCGCCGCCAAGGCGCGCGACGTGTTCGCCTTCATCATCCACGAGGGCAAGGTCAACGCGCCGCATGGGGCGCAGGCGCTGATCGCGAAGGTGAAGTAGCAAACCTCCCCCCGTGGGGGAGGCGGCCGAAGGCCGGTGGGGGGCCGTTTTCAGCTCTCGAGGCGGCGGAAAGTTCGCAATCACGCCCCCACCGATCGCTTCGCGATCACCTCCCCCACAGGGGGAGGTTCCTGATATCAGGGCCACCCTCTCCCGCAAGGGGAGAGGGGATCACCCCGCCGCCGCCGCCGCCATCTCGCGCCACGGACGGGCTTCCTTGCGGAACTTCGGATGGGTCTTGGCCAGGCGCTTGTCGAGTTCGGCCAGGGCCTCGCGGGCCTCGACCTTGCGGCCGTTCTCGCCCAGGAACACCGCATAGCGGGCCATGCCCTCGAAGCCCGGCATATGAGCCGCGGCCCAGCGCAGGGAGACGTCGGCCTCCTCGGTGCGGCCGAGCGCCGCCTGGGCGCGACCCAGCGCCAGGGCGGTCTGCGGCGTGCGGCTCTTGACGTCCTGCTGGCCCAGGGCCTCGAGCAGCGGCAGGGCTTCGGCGGCGCGGTCCAGCTCGATCAGGCTGTTGGCGCGGGCCAGCATCAGGGCCGGATCGTCGGCATAGTGGCCCTGCAGGGCCTGGGCGTAGATCCGCTCGGCCTCCTCGTGCTTGCCGAGGCCTGTGGCGGCGGCGGCCAGGCGCGAGAGGTTGGTCACGGTCGGCGCGTCCTCGGCGTCGCGGCCGGCCTCGCGGTATTCGCGCTGCGGGTCCAGCGCCTGACGGGCGGCGGCCTTCATCTGCTGGGCCTTGGTTCCGCCCATGAACTCCGGCGCGACGATGGCCAGCAGATAGACGATCCCGCCCAGCGGCTGGAACATCAGGATGATGAACAGCCAGTACATGGCCTGGCCCGAGCGCACCACGTGCACGCACAGCGCGATCGAGAAGATCAGCGACAGGCCGAAAAGCGGGATCATCGAAACAGTCTCCAGGCCGCGCCTCCCAAGGCGCTGAGGCTATGTGTGGTCCGAAAGCCAAGCCGTCAATCGTCGAGCGCGTCTCGGCGGCAAGCAAAGGGC